>DASQJV010000400.1:0-3912 GCA_035630855.1 Allosphingosinicella sp.
AGCGGCTGATCGCCGAGCGGCTCAAGGAGAAATCGCACTATTACGACGAATCGCGCAAGCTCGCCCAGCTGGTCAGCCGGGTCGAGCGCGACGCCGAGGGGCGGCGCCATTTCGTGGTCTGCTCGGGCGGCGGCCCCTCGATCATGGAGGCGGCCAATCGCGGCGCGACCGACGAGGGCAAGGAATCGATCGGCCTCAACATCGTGCTCCCGCACGAGCAGATGCCGAACCCCTATGTGACGCCCTCCCTCTCCTTCCAGTTCCACTATTTCGCGCTGAGGAAGATGCACTTCCTGCTCCGCGCCCGGGCGGTGGCGATCTTTCCCGGCGGCTTCGGGACGTTCGACGAGGCGTTCGAACTGCTCACCCTCGTCCAGACCGGCAAGGTCAAGCCGCTGCCGATCCTCTTCTTCGGCCGGGAATTCTGGGAGAAGGTGGTCGATTTCGACGCCCTGGTCGAAGAGGGGGTGGTCGCGCCCGACGACCTCGGCCTGTTCACCTTCGTCGACACGGCGGAGGAGGCGTGGAAGCACGTCTGCGACCATTATGCGGCGAAGGACGAGCCGGTCGACTGCGGCTGACATGCTGTCGCTGTTCGCGCCTAAGCTTCCGATCGACCGCGACGAGCTGGAATGGCAGCTCGCCACCTTCAAATGGCTCGGCCTGGAATTCGGACCGCCAGGGGAAACGCCCCTGGTGCTTCCGACGGCCGAATATTTTCCGCCCTCGAGCCGCAAGGGCCCGGGCCGAATCGAGGATCTGTTCGCATCCGTGAAGGCCGCGGCGGGGCTGGCCGAATGGCCGTGCGAGCTTCGCGCCGGCGCCGGAAACCGCCCGGCGCATGTCGGAACGGGCCTGCTCCTGCGCCATGAGGGGGCGAGTCCGCCATGCGGAACGTTCACGGTCGACGACGGCGAGGGCGGGCAGAAGGTGGTGATAACCTACAATCCGTCGCTCGCCGACGACACCACCGCCCTCATCGCGACCTTCGCCCACGAGCTCGGTCATTACCTGATGAGCACGGCGCGGACCGCCCCGCCGGGCGGATGGGAGCTCCACGAGCTTCATACCGATCTGGCCGCCGTCTATCTCGGCTTCGGCATCTTCCTCGCCAACAGCGCGCGCAGCTTCGGCCAGTTCCAGAGCGCCGGCGAGATGGGCTGGTCCTCGCGAACCCAGGGCTATCTCAGCGAAGGCGCGCTGGTCACCGGCACGGCGATCTTCCAGAGGCTGGCCGGGCGCGATCCGATGGAAGCGGCGCCCTGGCTGAAGGATTATCTCCGGTCGGATCTGAAGAAGGCGGCGCGGGCGCTCGATCGGCTCCACCCCGACCTTCCGGCCGCCGTCGAGGCGGTCGACCTCGACGACTTCGCGGGCGACTGATCAGCGGGCCCGGCCCGCCTCATGTTCGGCGATGAAGCGGTCGACGGGGATCGAGCGGATCGTCTCGGCCAGCACCTGCTCGGCGACGTCCTCCGGCCGTTTGAAGCGGAGGCAGCTCTTGCCCATGTCGAGCTTCTTTCCGGCCGCCGCCCAGGCCGAGCGCATCCGTTCGGTTCTCTCCTCGGAGGCGTAGACGCAGTTGAGGTAGAGGGCGGTGTGGTTCTTCTGGGCGGCGAGGGCGGCGTAGACCAGCGGCTGGCCGTTATAGGTGTCGGGATAAAGCTCGAGCGGGACTTCCCAGCTGATCATTCCCCAGCTCATCCGTTCGGCATAGCCGTCCGGGAGGTTGGCGTTGACCAGGTCGCGCAGCCGCGCGACGAAGGCGGCCCGCTCCGGTTCGAGCTCGTCGAGATAGGCTTCGGGGGTGGGCGCCTTGCTGCTGACCATCCCCGCCGGATCCCTAATGCTTTTCCTGCCCGGCCCGGCCGGCCACCGAGGGGGCGCCCTCACCGCCGACCCGGTTGGGAGTTGCCTGCTGCTCGTTCATGACCGGCTCGTCCTCGGCCTTGCCGCCGGCCGCCGGCTGGTCGGCCTTCTCGGCGGCGGCCTTGGCGGGAGTCTCCGCGGCCGCCTGGGGCGCCGGAAGCGGCAGCGGGCTGTCGCTCTGGGTGTTGAGATAGGCGATGAGGTTGGCGCGCTCCTGCGCGTTGCCGAGTCCGGCGAAGCCCATCTTGGTGCCTGGAGCGAAGGCGCGGGGCTCCTTCACCCAGTGGCTCATATTCTCCCAGTCCCAATTGCCGCCCTTGCCGGCGAGCGCAGGCGAATAAGCGAAGCCGGCCGCGTGTTTGCCGATCGGGGCGCCGAGAATGCCCCACAGGTTCGGCCCCTGGCCGTTGGCGCCGCCCTTGTTGATCGTGTGGCAGGTGGTGCACTTCTTGAACGCCTGCTCGCCCTTGCCCGGATCGGCGGTGGCGAGGAGGTTGGCGATCGGCACTTCGGCCTCGGCCGCGCCGCCCTCTCCTTTGACGACGACGCCCTCGATCGGATAGCCCATCTTCTCGGGCCGCTCCTGATGGAACATCTCGCCGGTGACGATCGAGGCGCCGAGCGCAACGATACCGGCGCCGAGCACCCAGCCCGCAATCGTGTTGGAGCGGTTGTCCATGCTTTCAAAGACCTCCAGGGCGGCCCGCGGACGCGCGGGACGAGGGAATTTGCGAGCCCCTTTAAGCGGGGGAGGGAGACGGGGCAAGACGCCGATCGTCCTCCCTGCCGCGAAGCGGTGGGGAGGGGGACCACACGAAGTGTGGTGGAGGGGTAGCTGGCGCAAGCCTGTGCAGTTACCCCTCCACCATGCTTCGCATGGTCCCCCTCCCCATCTGCGATGGGGAGGATCAGCTCGCCCAATGCCTCAGCAAGGTATGCGCGATGGCGAAGCGGGGCGGCCCCAGGAAAGGCGCCCCCGGCTCCCCGGCCAGCGCCGCCCGGACGCCGTCGCGGCCGACCCAGATCGCGTCCTCCAGCTCCTTCGTGTCGAGCCTGATCCCGTCGCCCGCCGCGGTGGCGGTGCAGGCGATCATCAGCTGGCCGGGGAAGGGCCAGGGCTGGCTGGCGACGTAGCGGACCTCGCTCGCCGCGATCCCGGCCTCCTCGTAAAGCTCGCGCGCCACCGCTTCCTCGATCGATTCGCCGGGCTCGACGAATCCGGCCAAAGCCGAATAGCGGCCGGCCGGATATTGCGGCTGGCGGCCGAGCAGGACCCGGCCTTCATGCTCGGCGAGCATGATCACGACCGGGTCGACCCGCGGGAAATGCTCGAGCCCGCAGCCGCCGCAGCGCCGGCCCCAGCCGCCCCGGAAAAGCAGGGTCGAAGCTCCGCAGGCGCCGCAGAAACGGTGGCGGTTGTGCCACTCGATCAGGCTTCTCGCCGTGCCCCAGAGGGCGGCGTCCTCGGCCGCCATCCGGTCGAGGAGCGCGAAGACCGACCAGGCCCGCTGCCCCGGCTCGACCCGGACCAGGGGCGCGAACAGCGGAGCGCCTTCGCGGAAGCCGAGGAAGATGGGTTCCTCGATCTCGGCCATCCCGCTCCAGCCGAGCCGGCCGTCCTCGTCCAGCTCCGGATCGAGCCCGGCGAGACGAAGCAGCCGCGCTTCGAGGCCTGCGGCAAGCTCGGCCAGCCTCGCTTCGTCGAGTCGGAGATGGTCCGCCCGGTCGAGCCCGGAGCCGGTGAAGCCCGGCCTCACGCCGCTTTCCGCCACTCGGCGCCGCGGGACGCGAGCCGGGCGAAGAGGGTCGGCAGCCCGGCCTCGCCGATCCGCTCGATCGGCCACCAGGTCCCGCTCGGCCTCTCCCGAGCGTCGGCGCAGAGCAATTTCATCGTCAGGGCGAAATGGGTGAAGACATGGTCGACGCTCCCCGCCTCGCGCCAGCTTGCCTCGGCGGGCGCGCCCTCGCCGTCGGTCGGAAGCGCGAGCATTCCGCCGAGCAGACCCTTGGCGGGCCGCCGGACGAGGAGGACGTGGCCTTCAT
>DASQJV010000401.1:0-6747 GCA_035630855.1 Allosphingosinicella sp.
GCTTCACCAGCGTTGGCATGGACGTGGTGATGGTCGGGCCCGTGCCGACGCCGGCGGTCGCGCTGCTCGCCCGGTCGATGCGGGCGGACCTGGGAGTGATGATCTCGGCCAGCCACAACCCCTATGTCGACAACGGCATCAAATTGTTCGGCCCCGACGGCTACAAGCTCTCCGACAGGGACGAGGCGGCGATCGAGCGCCTTCTCGACAAGCCGCCGAAGCTGGTCGACGCTCCACTGATCGGCCGCTCGCGCAAGATCGAGGACGCCCGCGGCCGCTACATCCATTTCGCCAAGTCGACCTTTCCCGAGGAGCTTCGGCTCGACGGCCTCAAGATCGTCGTCGACTGCGCCAACGGCGCCGCTTACCAGGTCGCCCCCTCGGCTTTGTGGGAGCTGGGCGCCGACGTGGTGGCGATGGGGGTCTCGCCCAACGGCCTCAACATCAACGACGGCTGCGGCTCGACCGCTCCGGCCGCGCTCCAGGCCCGGGTGGTCGAGGAGGGCGCCCACATCGGAATCGCCCTCGACGGCGACGCCGACCGGCTGATCATAGTCGACGAGGCCGGCCGCATCGTCGACGGCGACCAGCTGATGGCGCTGATCGCCATCTTCTTCGCCAGGCGCGGGCTGCTCGAGGGCGACGGGGTCGTCGCCACGGTGATGTCGAACCTCGGACTCGAGCGCTTCCTCGCCACCAACGGGCTCGAGCTGGTCCGGACCAAGGTCGGCGACCGCTACGTGCTGGAAGCGATGCGCGAGCGCGGCTTCAACGTCGGCGGCGAGCAGTCCGGCCACATCATCCTGTCCGACCATTCGACCACCGGCGACGGCCTCATCGCCGCCCTCCAGGTCCTCGCCTGCTTGGTCGAGGACGGACGCCCGGCGAGCGAATTGCTCCATCAGTTCGATCCGCTTCCGCAGCTCCTCAAGAACGTCCGCTTCGACGGCGGCGCGCCGCTCGAGACGGCGGGCGTCAAATCGGCGATCGAATCGGCCGAGCGGCGCCTCGAGGGCGTCGGCCGGCTCGTCATCCGCAAGTCGGGCACCGAGCCGCTGATCCGGGTGATGGCCGAAGCCGAGGACGAGGCGATGGTCGAGGAGGTCGTCGACAGCATCTGCGAGGCGGTGAAGGCGGCGTGAGACCCGTCATTCCGGCGAAGGCCGGAATCCATGAATACGGCCGCTCGAAATCCTGTCGGCGGTGTTCTGGGATCCCGGATCAAGTCCGGGATGACGACCAGGGAGCGATTATCCATGCTTGAGCTGAGACCCGATTGCGAACGCTGCGGCTGCGACCTTCCGCCCGAGAGCCCGGAAGCGCGGATCTGCACCTTCGAATGCACCTTCTGCGCCGCCTGCGTCGACGATCTGTTTCAGGGCGTCTGCCCCAATTGCGGCGGCAATTTCGAGCCCAGGCCGATCCGTCCGGCGCACCTGCTGGCGGCTAACCCGCCCTCGACTGTGCGCAAGGGGCCGCGATGAGCGACGTCCCGCCGCCGCCGCCGCGGATCCTCGTCATCGCCGGCTCCGACAGCGGCGGCGGGGCCGGCATCCAGGCCGATATCAAGACCATCGCCATGCTCGGCGGCTTCGCGACGACGGCGGTGACCGCGATCACCGCCCAGAACACGCTCGGAGTGACCGACGTGATGCTGGTGCCGGCCGCCATGGTGGTCGCCCAGATCGACGCCATCGTCTCCGACATCGGCGTCGACGCGGTGAAGATCGGGATGATCGGCTCGCCGGAGACGGCGGAGGCGGTGGCCGCGCAGCTCGAGCGGCTGGCGGTGCCGATCGTCTTCGATCCGGTGATGGTGGCGACCAGCGGCTCCGAGCTCGCCGATGCAGCGACGATCGCGGCGTTCGGCCGGCTGATGCGGATCGCCTCGGTCGTCACGCCTAACCTGCCCGAGCTGGAGGCGCTCGGCGGCGAAGCGGCGGTGCTCGCCCACGGCTGCCACCTCCTCGCCAAGGGCGGGCACGACGACGGGCCCGAGGTGGTCGACAGGCTCATCTCGCCCACGGGGGACCGCCGGGAAGTACGGGGCAGGAGGTTCGACACTGCCGACACTCACGGCACCGGCTGCACGCTCGCCAGCGCGCTCGCCTGCGGGCTCGGCGCGGGCCTGACGATCCAGCAGGCGTTCGAGCAGGCCGTCCGCTTCGTCCGGATCGCCATCCTCGAGGCGCCCGGCTTCGGCCTGGGCCACGGTCCGATCGGCCATCAGGCCGTCACCGGCTTCCGCTGGGACGATCTCGACCCCGACGAGGCGCGCCGCCGCGAGGAGCATGGCGGCGGGATGAACCTGAACCAGGTCACCCTGCCGGCCCAGGATTATGACGCGTCCGTCGCCTTCTACTGGCAACTCGGTCTCCGGCAGATCGTGGATTCGCCCGGCCGCTACGCCCGCTTCGAATGCCCGGGCGGGGCGACTCTGTCGATTCACGTGGAGGCGGGGCGGCAGGCGGGAGACTCGGTTTTCTATCTTGAAAGCGCCCAGCTCGATTCGTGGGTGGAAAATCTGCGAGCGGCCGGAATCGTTTTCGAGACGGCGCCCGAGGACCAGAGCTGGGGCTGGCGCGAGGCCCATCTGCGCGATCCCGCCGGCAACCGCCTCTGCCTCTACCGCGCGGGCGAGCATCGCCGCTTTCCGCCCTGGCGGATGGAATAGACCAAAATCCTCCCCCGGATTCCGGGGAGGATTTAACGCTGGCGATCCACAGAATTTTCTCCAGCCCCACTGGCGGTTACCCCCGCACGCCTTTAGCCTCGACTCCCATGCCCCGCCCCTGCTTCAAGCTCGAGAAAGCCTATCCCGACCCGGTCGCCGGGGTCGACGAAGCGGGCTGCGCGCCTCTGGCCGGTCCGGTCGTCGCCGCCGCCGTCATCCTCGACCGCGAGAGATTCCCGCGCGGGATCGACGATTCCAAGGCGCTCCCCGCCGCCGTCCGCGAATCGATCTGCGCCAGGCTCTACAAGGTCGCCCGGGTCGGGGTCGGAATCGCCAGCGTCGAGGAGATCGACCGGATCAACATCTACTGGGCGCGGATGCTGGCGATGACCCGGGCGGTCGACGCGCTCGGCCTCGACCCGGCGATGGTCCTGGTCGACGGCAATCGCTGCCCGAAATGGGAACGGCCCTCGGTCTCGATCGTCGCCGGCGACACCAAATGCCGCTCGATCGCCGCCGCCTCGATCGTCGCCAAGGTCACCCGCGACCGGATCATGAGCGACCATGCCAAAGAGCATCCCGGCTACGGCTGGGAGACCAACAAGGGCTACGGCACGCCCGAACACCATCGCGGCCTCGACTCGCTCGGTCCGACCCCTCTCCACCGCCGAAGCTTCGCCCCGGTGCGGCACTATCTCGCGATCCGCGACGGGATCGCGGCCGTGGGCTCGCAGCAGCTGATCGACCTCTGAGCCCAGAGGGTCAGCGGCCTCCGCTCAGATAGCGCAGGCGGCTCGCGAAGTCCCTGGCAGCGGAGCGCAGCCCGGCCATCTTGAACAGCTCGAGCCGCGCCGTCTCGCCGCAGCCGAGCCGCGCCTGCTTCAGCCAGGTTCCGAAGTCCGCCTCGAGCCGGTCGGCCACCTCGCCCGGGCTGAGGACATGCCAGAGAGCGGTCGGGATCGAATAATATTGATAGAAATCCTCATCGTCGGGATAGCAGGACTCGATCTTGACGGAAATCCGGACTGGGCGGCCTTCGTCCCAACGGACGCGAAGCGCTCCGGCCGCATTCTCCTGAGTCAGCACCGCCGCGGCGTCGTTTCCGTCGACGCCCGACATGCTGGTGATGCTGACGACATGCCAGGCTCCATAGCGCTCGCCCGTCGGCATGGAAGCGACGGCATCGCCCGTAACGAGAAGGGCCGAGGCGGCCGCGGCACCCATGAGAATCGCGCTTCGTGCGAACATCGGGTCAGCATGGCAGTCCCTCGCACCCACGGCAACGGATCGGCCTCGCGAAGCTTTGCGACGGAAGTGAGTCCTTCCGGCCACACCACATCATGTTGAGTCCCAATCCGCCGGCCGGACTCCATTAGTAGCGGAGACTCGTTTCGTTCGCGGCACGTTAACCTTGTTCTCAACCTCGGCCGCTAAAGCGTTGTTGTTGACCGCGGACTCGGCCTGACTCAGGCTGGCCGTCTTTGCGAACCGGGGGGCGGCGTCGAATGACTGCACATGTGCGATTGGGGTCTAGGGAAAAGCGCCCGGCGGCGCAGGCTCCGGATCCCGCTCTGCCCCTCGATCAGATCCTCCAGGACGATTGCATCTCGGCCATGTCGCGGCTTCCGGCCGGAAGCGTCGACATGGTCTTCGCCGATCCGCCCTACAACCTTCAGCTCGGCGGCGACCTGTTCCGCCCCGAAGGCGGCCTCGTCGACGCGGTCGACGACGATTGGGACAAGTTCGCCACCTTCGCCGCCTATGACGAATTCACCCGCGCCTGGCTCCGTGAGGCGCGGCGGCTCCTGAAGCCGAACGGAACCCTCTGGGTGATCGGAAGCTACCACAACATCTTCCGGGTCGGCGCCGCTCTCCAGGACGCCGGCTACTGGATCCTGAACGACATCATCTGGCGCAAGTCGAACCCGATGCCCAATTTCCGCGGCACCCGCTTCACCAACGCCCACGAGACCCTGATCTGGGCGAGCCGAAGCGAGGACAGCCGCTACACCTTCAACTACCGCGCGATGAAGGCTCTGAACGACGAGCTCCAGATGCGCTCCGACTGGCTCCTGCCGATCTGCTCGGGCGGCGAGCGGGTCAAGGACGGCGGCGCCAAGGCCCATCCCACCCAGAAGCCGGAGAGCCTGCTCTACCGGGTGATGCTGGCCTGCACCAACAAGGGCGACGTCGTCCTCGACCCCTTCTTCGGGACCGGCACCACCGGCGCCGTCGCCCGCCGGCTTGGGCGGCGCTGGATCGGGATCGAGCGCGAGAAGCGCTACGTCCGGGTCGCTCGGGAGCGGATCGATTCGACCCTCGAGCTCGACGAGAGCGCGATGAAGACGATGGCCTCGAAGCGCTCGCAGCCGCGGGTGCCGTTCGGCGCCCTGGTCGAGATCGGGATGATCCAGCCCGGGACCCTGCTGACCGACTCGAAGCGCCGCTGGCAGGCCCGGGTGCGGGCCGACGCCTCGATCGAGATGGCGGGAGAGGCGGGCTCGATCCATCGCATCGGCGCCCTCGTCCAGGGCGCGCCGACGTGCAACGGCTGGGCCTTCTGGCATTTCGAGGAGGAGGAGGGGGGCCTCGCTCCGCTCGATGCGCTCAGGCAGCGCTACCTGCTGACCATCGATTGACCCAATATGAGCAAAAAAGGTTGCACTCCGCCACTCGACAGGAGCGCGAAACAAAGGCACATTGCGGTCGGCGACCGTCCCTTCACGTTCAACGCCCGCACGCCTTTGACCACGGGAGACGCGCGGGAGCCCCTTTGAACGCTGATGGGTCCGGACCGATACCATGCCCCACATGGTGGTCTGGGCCTCGGAGAATTCAGTTACCCTACTGGTCTTCGATAAGCGGCGGTCGCCACCTTCCCCCATCCGATCCGCTTTCCGGCCGGGGCCGGTTCGGTCGCCGGCAGCCTCCGGCCGTCCGTGGGCCGGAGGCTTAGTCCCCGCGGTTCGGGATTCCTGTCGCAACTTTTATGCGCTAGCCCGAATCCCATGACCCTCCGCCATTATCTGCGGCCGACCGCCTTCGTCGACGCGCCCTTCGGCCATGACGGCAAGGTCGCACGGCTCGCCGGCGGCATGCTCTGGTTCGCCGCGGTCGAGCGGGTGACGATGGACCGGAAGCGCCTGATCTCGGCGGAGCTCGTCCCGGTCGAGCGGATCGACGACCTGCTCGCCTCCTCGGGCGGTGAGGCGGCGAGCGCTTGGCGGAACCTCACCTCGCCGCGCCCGCCCCTCCGGTTGCGCGAGCGCGTGGTCAGGCTCGACCAGCCGCAGGTGGCCGGGATATTGAACGTCACCCCCGACAGCTTCTCGGACGGCGGCCGCTTCGACGGCGGCGAGGCGGCGGCCCGGGCGGGCTTCGCCATGGCCGAGGCGGGGGCGGCGATCGTCGACGTCGGCGGCGAATCGACCCGCCCCGGGGCCAGGCCGGTCTGGGAGGGGGACGAGATCGAGCGTGTGCTGCCCGCCGTCACCCGGCTCGCGGCCGGTGGGACGGCGGTCTCGATCGACAGCCGCAAGTCGGCGGTGATGGGCGCCGCGCTCGGCGCCGGAGCGGCGATGGTCAACGACGTCTCGGCCCTGACCCACGACGAGCGCTCGGCCGGACTGGTCGCGGAGGCGGGCTGCCCCGTCGTCCTGATGCACCACAAGGGCACGCCCGAATCGATGCAGCAGTCGCCGTCCTACGACCGGCCGGTGCTGTTCGAGGTCTACGACTGGCTCGAGGCCCGGATCGCCGCGGCCGAATCCGCCGGCATCGACCGCTCGCTCATCGTCGTCGATCCCGGCATCGGCTTCGGCAAGACCGTCCAGCACAATCTCGACCTGCTGAACGGCCTCGCCCTGCTCCACGGCCTCGGCTGCCCGGTCATGCTGGGGGCAAGCCGCAAGCGCATGATCGGAGCCCTCTCGGGAGAGGCCCCGGCCGACAAGCGCCTCGCCGGCTCCCTCGCCCTCGCCCTCAAGGCCGCCGACCAGGGCGCCCAGCTCCTCCGCGTCCACGACGTCCCCGAGACGGTCCAGGCCCTGAGGATCTGGCGAGGCCTAAGGGAC
>DASQJV010000402.1:0-3718 GCA_035630855.1 Allosphingosinicella sp.
TCGTGGGCGAAGCGATGGAGGAAGCGCGGATCCTGGAGAATGCGCTTCGCTCGCTTCGTACCGACCGCGCCGTCGCGGTCCTCCATTACGCGCCGATCGTCGAGACGGTCGAAGGCGAGCCGCTCGAAATCTATCCCTTCCTGGGCTGCTCGCGCCTGGCCGACGCGGTCGACCGGTTCGACAACGTCAAGGCGGTGGTCCACGGCCACGCCCATCGCGGCGCCTATTCGGGCCATACGCCGGGCGGAGTGCCGGTCTTCAACTGCGCCCAGTTCGTCGTCGAGCCCGCTTTCGGCCGGCCCTACGCGCTGCTCGAGATCTGAGCTGTAACCTGCCTCCCTATGCGCAGCATGGGGAGGGGGACCATGCGCAGCATGGTGGAGGGGTAACCTTATGAGGCCTCGTCAGGTCACCCCTCCACCACCTTCGGTGGTCCCCCTCCCCATCTGCGATGGGGAGGCAGAAGAGGACTACCGCGCCTTGGCCGGCTGCGGCTGCGGCTGGGGCCGGGGCTGGACGACCGGCGCTCTCGGCTCGAGCAGGGCCGCGCTCTCCAGCCGGTCGAGCGCCCGGTGAGAGGCGACGTAGCGGCGGGCGTTGGCGATCCATTTGTCGGCCCGCTCGTGGCCGGGCAGCCTAAGCACCTCCAGCAGGGCGACCTCGACCTGGCCCGATTCCAGGCTCTGGCCGGCCCGGCGAAGGCGCTCGGCGGGCTGGGTCGAAGGCGTGTTCTCGCGGCGGATGGTGATGAGCCCCGCCATTTCGGTCTTGAACGCTCCCCACCAGCTCTGCGCCTGGCCGCCGCCGGACAGATGCGGCGCGATCTCCTGGAACTCCTTCTGAAGGCTCTGCGCCGTCACCGGCTGGCGGGCGACGGTGAGCACCGTCGCCACCGCCTGCGGCTCGCTCGCCGCGAAGCGCTCGCGGAGCAGGGTCTCGATATAGCCCAGGGCGACCCCGCGATCGATCGCCCGCCGGGCCGCGAAGGCGACGAGCAGGCCCTCGGCCCGGTCGGCATTGCCGACCGCGGTGCGCGACTGGAGGTCGAGCAAAGCGAGCCTTTCCTCGAGCCGGTTGACCCGCCGGGTCGTCTCCGGGTCGATCACCAGGCGCTCGGCCGCCGGCCCGTCGGCGGCCGGCTCGGCGGCGGCGGGCTCGCGCTCCACCGCCATCGGCGCCGGCGCCGGCTCGGCCGCGGGGGGCGGGGGCGGGACGATTCCGAGGAAGGTCGCCGCCGTGCCCCAGTTGGCGAGCAGCCAGCCCATCGCCGCCAGACCGGCCAGGAAGGCGACGACCGGCAAGGCGAGCAGGGTCCAGAGCGGCCGCTTCGGTCTCGCCGTCACCCGTGCGGGGTCATAATCCATCGCCGTCCCTCACCACGTCGGGGCCATGATTGCACAGCTTGGCGGCAAGCTCCAGCAAGGCTTGGTCGCGCGGCGCCTCCGCCACCGCCTTCGCCGCCCAGCCTTCGCCGGCCGCCGCCGCCGCCGCCGCACTGATCGCCGCCACCGCGATCGCGCCCTTGTCGGCGGCGAGCCGGGCGAAGCGGGCGCCGGCCCGGGCCGAGTGGATCATCGCCACGGCCGGTCCCTGGAAGCGGTCATGATCGACCGGCTCGGCCGCGTAGACGATCCGGCGCTCGATCTCGACTCCCGGCGCCTCGAGAGGGAGATGATCGCGTCCGCACAGGTGGATCGCCCGTCTGACGCCGGCTTCGGCCATCATCGTCGCGGCCGCCGCTCCGTCGCAAGGTCCCGGGCGGACGTCGACGAACCCCGCCGACCGGGCGGCGGACGCCGTCCGCTCGCCGACCGCGAAGCAGGGCAGGCCGGTCAGTCCGTCCGGAGCGTGGCGGGCGCCGTTGGCGCTGGTCAGGAGCACGGCCTCGTAGCGGGCCATATCCACCGGCGGACCCGCCACGCCGGCGATGGCGAAGAGCGGGGCGACGATCGGATCGAGGCCCATCGCCCGGGCCCGCCCGGCGGTCTCGCCGGCACCGGGCTCCGGCCGCAGGACGAGGAGCTTCACAGCGCGAACAGCGCCCGAAGCCTCGGCGCCGCCCGCTCCAGCATCTCGCGCGCCAGCTCGAGCGGCGCCTGCTCGTCCCCGCTCGGGAACCGCCTTTCGCCGCGCTCGGCCTCGGCGCCGTCCTCGGTCAATATCTCGGCGCGAAGCCGGATCCGGCCGCCTTCCAGGGCCGCCAGCGCCGCGACCGGCGAGCGGCAGCTCCCGCCCAGGCCCTCGAGCAGCCGCCGCTCGGCGGCGACGCAGGCGTGGGTCGGCGGATGGTCGATCGCGCCGACCAGGGTCCTCACCCGGCTGTCGCCGCCGCGGACCTCGACCCCGATCGCCCCCTGCGCCGGCGCCGGCAGGACATCGTCGAGCAAGGCCCCGACCTCGTCCCGGCCGAGCCGCTCGAGCCCGGCGGCGGCGAGCAGGGTCGCGTCGACCTCGCCGAGCTGGATCTTGCGAAGCCGGGTTTCGACATTCCCCCGGAACGGGACGATGACGAGGTCCGGCCGCCGGGCCAGCAGCTGCGCCGCGCGCCTGGGCGACGAGGTTCCCACCCGGGCGCCTTCCGGCAGCGAATCGAGGCTCGCCGCCCCGACCAGCCGGTCGCGGACGTCGGCGCGCTCGAGCATCGCCGCGATGGCCAGCTCCGGCGGCCGGATCGTCTCGACGTCCTTCATCGAATGGACGGCGAGGTCGATCCGCCCCTCGATCAGGGCGAGGTCGAGCTCCTTGGTCCACAGCGCCTTGCCGCCCATCTCGGCGAGCGGACGGTCGCGGAGCTGGTCGCCGCTGGTCGCGATCGGCTCGATCTCGATCAGCTCGGGGCCCCAGCCATGGGCGTCGCGAAGCGCCGTCGCCACCAGCCGCGCCTGGACGAGGGCGAGCGGCGATCCGCGGGTTCCGAGGCGAAGGATCGGCTGCATGCGCCGCTTGTGCTAGCGGCTACTGGGATGGCAGGGAAGCCGGGATGACCCTGATCCTAGGCATTGAATCGAGTTGCGACGAGACCGCGGCGGCGCTGGTCGGCTCCGACCGGCGGATCCTCGCCCATTGCCTCGCCGGCCAGGAGACCGCCCACAGGGCCTATGGCGGAGTGGTCCCCGAGATCGCCGCCAGGGCCCATGTCGAGATCCTCCCCGCCCTGATCGAGCAGGCCCTGGCCGAGGCCGGAGTCGGGCTGGACGAGGTCGACGCGGTCGCCGCGACGGCCGGCCCCGGCCTGATCGGGGGAGTCATGGTCGGTCTCGTCGCCGCCAAGGGGCTGGCGCTCGCCGCCGGCAAGCCGCTGGTCGCGGTCAACCATCTCGAGGGCCATGCTTTGTCGCCGATGCTGAGCGATCCGGGCCTGGCCTTCCCCTATCTCCTGCTCCTCGTCTCCGGCGGCCACACCCAGCTCATGGCGGTGCGCGGCGTCGGCGACTACGTCCGCCTCGGCACCACCGTCGACGACGCCATCGGCGAGGCCTTCGACAAGGCCGCGAAGCTCCTCGGCCTGCCCTATCCGGGCGGGCCGGAGGTCGAGAAAGCGGGCAGCGGCGGCGACCCCGACCGCTTCGCGCTGCCGCGGCCGATGCTCGGCCGCCCCGAGCCGAACTTCTCGCTGTCCGGCCTCAAGACGGCGCTGCGGGTCGAGGCCGAGAAGATCGTCCCGCTGACCGACACCGACGTCGCCGATCTCTGCGCCAGCTTCCAGGCCGCCGTCATT
>DASQJV010000403.1:0-2625 GCA_035630855.1 Allosphingosinicella sp.
GCTGACCCTGAGGGTCACGGTCTTCGTCACCCTGAGGCCTGCGTCGACCTGCTTCTGCAGATAGGCGCTGAGCGTGTGGGTCGGGAACAAAGGGCTGAAATCGGGATATTTGGGCGCCCCGATATATTTGTCGGTATAGCCGCTCAGGTCCGGCAGATCGCCGGTCGGCAGGGCGTTGAAGCCGATGTCGAAGTCGGGCGGGCCGTCGCTGACCGACGAGGTCCCCATCGCCTCGACGGCATTGCCGTGCGGGACGCTGGCGATCCTGAAGATGTCGAAGCCGGCGTTGCGCGCCGATTCCGTGCAAAGCTCCCAGAAGCCGGATTCGACATGCATCAGCGAGTTTTGCGTGTCCGCGGTCTCCGAGATGGTCGTCGAGTAGCGGAGGGTGGGGATGTTCTCGATCACGGTCAGCCCGCGGTTGGGCGTCGTGGCGGGCACCTCCTCGACGACCAAATCCTCGGTATAGGGATCGATCAGAAGCTCGAAATCGCCTTTCTGGTCCGGCACCGCGATCAGGTTGAAGCCGTTGGCGCCGTGCCAGCTGCCGACGAGGCCGGTCAAATTGCCGAAATCGATCTCGTCGCCGTGAAGCCTGACGGCATGCGTGCTGCTCATCACTGGTCTCCCCCCTGATGCCCCGGGGCATATCCTACGCACAGATATCCGCGCCGATCAAATGGCGCCGCCGCCGTGAAGTGCTCCTCCGTCATCCCGGGCTTGACCCGGGATCCATGAACACCGCCGCCTGAAAATCTCGAGCGTCGGTGGTCATGGATTCCGGCTTCCGCCGGAATGACGAAATGCCTGGCCGAAAGCGCCTTTACGGATATCAATGTTCCTATTATGTTCTAATCATGCCCCTGCCCGATTTCCTGCAGTTCACCCCGGTCGAGGTCACCGGCCGCCGTCAGGCCTGGGAGCCCTGGCAGCAGGTCGAGTTCATCGCCGCGCTCGCCCGGGGGGTGTCGCTGGACCAGGCCGCCCGCCTGGTCGGCAAGAGCCGAAACACCGCCTACAGCCTGAGGAGGCAGCCCGGCGCCGCGAGCTTCACGGCCGCCTGGGTCGCCGCCTTGAACCACGCCAAGGAAAGGCGGAAGGCGGCGCGCGAAGCCGGCGGCGGCTAGCCGGCCGATGTCCGCTCTTCCGGTCATCGCTTTCACCCCCGTGCCGCTTCGCCGCCGGGCCGACGGTTGGTCGCCCGATCTCCAGCTCCGCTTCATCCTTGCCTTGTCGCGCGGCCTCACCCCGGGGGAAGCGGCCCGGTCGGTCGGCAAGAACCGACAGAACGCCTATGCGCTAAGGAAGCGGCCGGGGGCCGAGAGCTTCGCTGCCGCCTGGGATCGCGTCGTCGCCCACGTCCGGCAAGTGCGGGCCGAGGGCCGGGCGCCGATGCCGCGGCCTGCTGCGCCGGCGCGGCCGAGCTTCATTCGGCCGCGAGGCGCGGAGGCGGAGGCGATCGCCGAGCGGGGCGCCGAGGCGATGAAACGGGCTCCCACCGAGGCCGCCGCGCGCCGCGCCTTGGATGAGATGCTCGACGCCCTCTACGGCCCGAAGAGCGACAAGAGCGACATCCGCGACGGCGGAAAAATCCCTCCTATAGGAAGCCGAACCTTATGAAACTTAGCTGTCGCCCTTGTCGCTTTTCGCTATGGCCGCCCCCATGCTGAAGAAGACCTCCGGACCCGACCTCGACGCCCTCCGCCTGCTCGACGACCGGCTGCGCTGGCTCTCCGCCTGGACGATCCACAACGCGAACCATTTGCGGGAGAGCCCCGACGGCCTCAAGGTCGGCGGCCACCAGGCGAGCTGCGCCTCGATGACGGCGATCATGGCGGCGCTCTATTTCCACGCGCTCGGGCCGAACGACAAGGTGGCGGTCAAGCCCCATGCCGGGCCGGTGCTCCACGCCGTCCATTATCTGCTCGGCAGCCAGAGCCGCGAGCAGCTCGAGAATTTCCGCGGCTTCGGCGGGATGCAGAGCTACCCGAGCCGGACCAAGGACCGGATCCCGGTCGATTTCTCGACCGGCTCGGTCGGCCTCGGAGTCGCGGTCACCGCCTTCGCCAGCCTCGTCCAGGATTATCTGATCGCCCATGGCGAGCTCGCGCCGGCCGAGGCGGGGCGGATGGTCGCCCTGATGGGCGACGCCGAGCTCGACGAGGGCAATATCTACGAATGCCTGATCGAGGCCTATAAGCACGACATCCGCAATTGCTGGTGGATCGTCGACTACAACCGCCAGTCGCTCGACGCGACCACCGCCGAGCGCATGTTCCGCCGCTTCGACGAGATCTTCGCCAGCTGCGGCTGGCGCGTGGTCACCCTCAAATACGGCAAGGCGCTCGAGGCCGCGTTCGGCGAGCCGGGCGGCGACGCGCTCAGGGCCTGGCTCGAGGATTGCGGCAATGCCGATTATGCGGCTCTGACCTATCTCGGCGGAGCGGCCTGGCGCGAGCGGCTGCTGAAGGAGGCGCCCGAGGCCCGGCCCCTGCTCGACGCCCGCGACGACGAGGCGCTCGCCGCCTTGATGACCAATCTCGCCGGCCACGACATGGCCAGCCTGGTCGAGGCTTTCGACGCCTCCCAGGACGACGTCCCGACCCTCTTCATCGCTTACACGAT
>DASQJV010000404.1:0-5896 GCA_035630855.1 Allosphingosinicella sp.
CCCGACGAACCGGCGCCAGGTAATTATCGACATGCGGGAATTCTAATAATGCACCGCCCGCCCGTACGCATCGAGCACGCTCTCATGCATCATCTCTGACAGCGTCGGATGCGGGAAGACCGTGTGCATCAGGTCGGCTTCGGTGGTCTCCAGCTGCCGCGCCACCGCATAGCCCTGGATCAGCTCGGTGACCTCCGCCCCGACCATATGGGCGCCGAGCAGCTCCCCCGTCTCGGCGTCGAACACCGTCTTCACGAAGCCCTCGGCCTCGCCCAGGGCGATCGCCTTGCCGTTGCCGATGAAGGGGAATTTGCCGACCCTGACCTCGCGGCCGCCCTCCTTCGCCTTCGCCTCGGTCAGGCCGACGCTCGCCACCTGCGGCCTCGAATAGGTGCACCCCGGGATGTTCCAGGTCTCGAACGGGTGCGGCTTCAGGCCCGCGATCGCCTCGACGCAGACGACGCCTTCGTGGCTCGCCTTGTGGGCGAGCCAGGGCGGGCCGGTGACGTCGCCGATCGCGTAGACGCCCTCGACGTTGGTGCGGCCGTAGCCGTCGACGACGATGTGGCCGCGGTCGGTCTTCACGCCCAGCGCCTCGAGGCCGATCACCTCCGTGTTCGGGACGATGCCGATCGCGACGATGGCGTGGCTGAACGCCTGGACGTCGCCGCCCTTCAGGGTCGCCTTGACCCCGTCCGGCCCGCTCTCCAGCTTCTCGACGCCGGAGGAGACGTGGAGCTTCATGCCCTGCTTCACCAGCGCCTTGTGGACGAAGGCGGAGACGTCCTCGTCCTCGACCGGAAGGATGCGGTCGAGCATCTCGACGATCGTCACCTCGGCGCCCATGTCGGAATAGAAGCTGG
The DNA here is from genome assembly GCA_035630855.1 of Allosphingosinicella sp. Lineage (GTDB taxonomy): Bacteria > Pseudomonadota > Alphaproteobacteria > Sphingomonadales > Sphingomonadaceae > Allosphingosinicella. Next base: position 864 of record DASQJV010000404.1, read on the forward strand.
CGAACTCGACCCCGATCGCGCCCGATCCGATCACCAGCAGCTTGGTCGGCATGACCTTGGGCACCATCGCGTGCCGGTAGGTCCAGATCCGCTCGCCGTCGGCCCTGGCGAAGGGCAGGTCGCGGGCCCGGGCGCCGGTGGCGATCAGGATGTGCTTCGCGGCCAGCTCGGTCGTCTTGCCGTCCTTGGTCACCGTCAGGACGCCCTTGCCCTTGAGGGCGCCGTCGCCTTCGTGGACGGCGATCTTGTTCTTCTTCATCAGCCCCTTGACCCCGGCGTTCAATTGGCCGGCGACCTTGCGCGAGCGGTCGACGATCTTCGCCAGGTCGAAGCCGGGCTTCTCGGCGCTGAGGCCGTAGGCGGAGGCGTGGCTCATGTAGTGGTAGATTTCGGAGGTGCGAAGCAGCGCCTTGGTCGGGATGCACCCCCAGTTGAGGCAGATGCCGCCGAGCTTCTCGCGCTCGACGATCGCCACCTTGAGGCCGAGCTGGCTCGCCCGGATCGCGGCGACATAGCCGCCGGGGCCGGAGCCGAGGACGATGAGGTCGTATTGGTCAGCCATTCAATTCCTCGCTCGGTGCCTTCAGGCGGTTGAACGAAGGCGCGGACCCTCAGGCGGCGTCGCCCTCGACGAAGCGGATGTTGCGGGTCGCCCATAGCGCAACGCCGGTGCCGAACAAGTCCCGGTCCTCCGTCCACACGGCGGCGTTGAGTGCGAGGGCCGCGGCGAGTAGCGGCCAGTCGGACTGGCTGTACGACTCGAGCCGCTCACGGGCCGCCTGTTCGTGACCGACGATTGCCTCCAGCGGGAGCGGCGCCACGATCTCCAGGAGCTCCCCCAGCCGCCGGTCCGCCTCGCCCTCGATCAGCTTCGAAGCCCGGCGAATGCGAGTCTCGGCTTCGACAAGCATCGGCATCGGGGCCAGCAACTCCACGTCGCGGTCGACGAGATTGATGAGCAGGGGCATGGAACGGCCGAGCGCGGCGCCGACCATCACGTTAGCGTCAACGATCAGACGCGTCATTCAGCGGCACGCCCCAAGGATCCAGCCCCATGTCGGCGAGCACGCCCTCGAGGTCGATCCCCTTCGCGCGCATTTCCTCCTGCCAGCGGCGGTTCGACTCAGCAGCGGCCCGCGCGCGTTCGGGATCCACTTTGCGCGGCCGGAAGGTGCCGATGACCCGGCCGTGATGGGTGACGTCCACCGTCTCGGTGCCGTGAAGCACCTCGGTCAGGCGCTGGCGGAACTCCTTGACGCCAAGCTTCACGATCTACCGCCTCACAAAAAGTGTGCACCATAGGTAGCACTTTTCCGCTCAGGCGCCAAGGCGCCTCATCGCTCCGCCCAGGACAGGAACAGCCAGGCGAAGACGGTGACTCCGGCGAAGAGGGGGAGGGACCAGTAGATCTGGTGGCCGGCGACGTCGAAGTCGATCAGGCCGCGGCGGGTCCATTCGCCGAGCTGGCCGCTGTGGTTGCGAAGCACGTAGGGGATTGCGATCGAGGCGACCAGTCCGCCCAGCACGGCCTTGCCCAGCGCCATGTCAGGCCAGCATTCCGAGCGGCGCCTCGACCAGCCGCTTGAACGCCTGCATCAGCCGGGCGCCGTCGGCGCCGTCGATGGCGCGGTGGTCGAAGCTTCCGGTCGCGCTCATCACCGTCGCGATCTGGAGGCTGTCGTCGACAACATAGGGCCTTTTCTCCCCGGCTCCGATCGCCATGATCATCCCCTGCGGCGGATTGATCACCGCCTCGAACTGCTTGATCCCATACATTCCCATGTTCGACAAGGACGCCGTTCCCCCCTGATATTCCTCGGGTTTCAGCTTGCCGTCGCGGGCCCGGGCGGCGAGGTCCTTCATCCCCGTCGCGATCGAGGAGAGGCTGCGCGTATCGGCCTCGGTGATCACCGGAGTGATCAGCCCGCCCGGGATCGACACCGCGACCGAGATGTCGGCCCGCTTGAAGGTGACGAGCTCGCTTCCGGTGAACTGGACGTTGCACTCCGGCACCTCGATCAGCGCCGCGGCGAGCGCCTTGATCAGCAGGTCGTTGACCGAGAGCTTGACCCCGCGCGGCTCAAGCGTGGCGTTGAGCTCGCCGCGAAGCTTGAGGAGCGCGTCGAGCCTTATGTCGACGGTGAGGTAGATGTGGGGGACATTCTGCTTCGACTCGGTCAGGCGCCGGGCGATCGTCTTGCGCATGTTCGAGAGCTTGGCGACCTCGTGCGGGATATCCGGCACCGCGTGGACGGGCGCGGCGGCGGGCGCTGCCGGCGCCTGAGCGGCGGCGGCCTGGGCCGGAGCCACGGCGGCAGGCTTCCCCGCCGCCCCGTCGACGTCGGCCTTGACGATCCGGCCGCCGGGGCCGGAGCCGGCGAGGCCGGCGAGGTCGATCCCGCGCTGCTCGGCGAGCCGGCGGGCGAGCGGGCTCGCCTTGACCCGGTCGCCGAGGTCGGCCTTCGGCTGGGGCGCCGCTTCGCTATGCTGGACGGGATTGATGCCTTTGGAGGAGACGGCCTCCGGCGCGGGCGCCTGGGTCGCGGGCTGGCCCGCTCCGGTCTCGCCGCCGTCCTTGGCCACCGGCTCCTTCGCCGCGGCCGGCGCGGAAGCCGCCGCTCCGGGGTCTTCGCCCTCGCCCGCGATCAGGGCGATGACGGTTCCGACCTTCACCTCGTCGGTGCCCTCGGCGACCAGGATCTTCGCGATCGTGCCCTCGTCGACCGCCTCGAACTCCATCGTCGCCTTGTCGGTCTCGATCTCGGCGAGCAGGTCGCCGGCCGCCACCGTGTCGCCCTCCTTGACCAGCCACTTGGCCAGGGTCCCTTCCTCCATGGTCGGGGACAAAGCGGGCATCTTCAGCTCTATGGGCAAAGCAGGGCTCCCGAACGACAGTGCGGGTAACGCCAAACAGCAACAGAAGGTGCCGGGTCAAGCCCATCCTGAGCCGAAGCGAGGGGCCGAGCTTGCGCCCCCATTCGATCTGGCGCAGCATCGCGGCCGATCGGAGGCCGAATGCGATCCTATCTGGTGGTGATCGACGAGACCAGCGAGGCGCGCGCCGCCTTGCGCTACGCCGCTCGCCGGGCCTCCGGGACCGGCGGCGGAGTGATCCTGCTCGCAATCATCCCGCCCGCCGAGTTCGTCCAGTGGGGCGGGGTCCAGGCGGCGATGGAGGAGGAGGCGAAGCTTCGGGCCGAGGCGATGGTGCTCCAGGCGTCCGGGGCGATCGTCGAGGAGGCCGGGATCGAGCCGACCATCCTCGTCCGCCAGGGCGAGCCGGAGAAAGCGATCGCCGACCTGCTGGCCGAGCGCGACGACGTCGCCGCTCTGGTCCTCGGGGCCGCCGCCGAAGGCGGACCCGGCCCGCTGGTCAGCCATTTCTCGGGTGCGGTCGCCGGAAGCCTGCCCTGTCCTCTGGTCATCGTCCCCGGCCGGCTCGGGGACGAGGACCTCGACCGGCTGAGCTGAGGAGGCTCTACCCCCGCTCCCCGGGTCCCGGCGCGGCCTTCACCGAGCGGCGCACGGCCGGCTTCACCGAATGGCGGACCACCGGCTTGCTGTAGTGGCGGCGCGGAGCGGCCCGCTCGTAGACGGTCTCGAAATAGGTTCGGGTCTCGACGACGGGGGCGGTGGTCGTGATCGTCTCGGTGACGACGACCGGCCCGCAGCCGCAGCCATAGCCGTAACCGTAGCCGTAGCCGGGATGGGGCGGCGGTGGCGGTGGCATGTGGCGGACTCCGGTGCAGCTTCGGCGGCAGTCGCCGTCGCGTCCGTCGCCGCGCCGGATGATCCGGACGACCCGCCGGCCGTCGCCGTGGTGGCCGTCTTCCGCCCATTCGCCGCCGTGGCCGTAATCCTCGTCGCGGTCGTAGCCCTCGTCCCAGCGCCCATCGTCATAGGCCATGCGGTCGCGGCGGCCGTCCCAGTCCCAGCCGTAGCGGCCGTCGACCACCCGGCCGTCGCGGTCGATCAGCAAAGCGTCGTCATGGTAGCGGATCCAGCGGCCGCCGGGCATCGGCGCCGGCCAGCCGAACATGCGCCAGTCGTGGACGACGAACTGCCCGCCCCGGAAATGCGGCGGCACGACATGGCCTCGTCCGAAGCGGTGGAAGCCCTTCATCGATCCGCCCGGCATCGGCATCGGGTGGTGCATGCCGGGATGAGCCATCGGCGGCGGCGGGGCGGGCGGGGGCGGAGGCGCGTGCTGCGCCATCGCCGCGGGGGTCCAGGCGGCCGACGCCGCCAAGCCGATCAGCCAGAGCTTGCTCATGTTCGTCCCCTGTGCGCGAGCTGCCCCGGCAAGGAGTCGGGGCCGTTAGGACTTTTTTAACGCTTCGCCGGGGGCTTTGTCACCGGAGGCGAGGCGGGGCGCGAGCAGGCGTGCCAATTCGAGACAGCCGGCGAGGTCGGCGGAGTCGAAGCGGGCCGGGCTCGGGCTGTCGAGATCGATCACCCCGAGCAGCGCGCCGTCGTCGACCAGCGGCACCACCAGCTCCGACCGCGAGGCGCTGTCGCAGGCGATATGGCCTGGGAAGGCATGGACGTCCTCGACCAGCTGCGGCTCGAGGCTGGCCGCGGAGGCCCCGCAGACGCCCCTGCCGAACGGGATTCGGATGCACGCCGCCCGGCCCTGGAACGGCCCCAGCACGAGCTCGCCGCCGACGTTGCGGTAGAAGCCGGCCCAGTTGAGATCGGGAAGCGACTCGAACAGCAAGGCCGCGACATTGGCCATGTTGGCGACGGCGTCGGGCTCGCCTTCGGTGAGCGCGTCGGCGGCGGCGGCGACCTGGCGCCAGGCCTCGGCCTTGTCGGCCGTCTCGATCCTGAAGTCGTACATCCCCGCCATGTCGTCATTGCCGGGCCAAGGCGCAACCGGCGAAGCGCGAACGCCGATTCCGCCCGGAAAGGCGCGTGTCCGGAATCGGACGAAGCTCATGAAGTTCAGGGGGTATCGCGCGCGTACGCGCACGCGCGCGATCGATGCGGCACCGCCGGGAGGGGAGGGTCAGGCAGAGCGGGAGGGCGATCAT
>DASQJV010000405.1:0-12825 GCA_035630855.1 Allosphingosinicella sp.
GGGCGCCGGCGGGAACGATGACGGCGAAATCGTCCTCGACCCGGTTGGCGACGCCGTCGATCCGGATCTCGCCTTGGCCTTGCTCGATGCGGAAGAACTGGTCGCGGTCCTCGTGCACCTCCTCGCCGATGTCGCAGCCCGGAGGAAGCGTCATCAGCACCAGCTGCAGGTTCTTCCCGGTGTAGAGGACCCGGCGGAAATCCTCGTTCGCCACCGTCGCCTTCTCGATGTCCTCGCAATAGCCCTTCATTTGCGTCTGCTCCTCCGCGCGTTGCGATGCGGTGAACCGCACAGCCCGGCTTGCGTTCCAACCCCTCATGCCGGACTTGATCCGGCTCGAGTGACAGTCACTAGTGACAGTCACTAGTGACTGTCACTCTCAGGAGCGCGGACATGGGCCAATGGAAACTGCCCTGGGAAGGCGGCTGCCGCTGCGGCGAGCTTCGGGTCCGGGTGACGAAGCCGCCGCTGCTCACCGGCGCCTGCCATTGCACGGGCTGCCAGAGGATGAGTGCGAGCGCCTATTCGCTGACCGTCACCCTGCCCGCGGACGGCTTCGAGGTGACGAAGGGCGAGCCGGTCCTCGGCGGCCTTCGCGGCCCCGTCTCGCACCATCATCATTGCCCGGCCTGCCTGAGCTGGGTCTTCACCCGCGCCGAGGGCTTCGACTGGTTCGTCAACCTCCGCGCCTCCGCCCTCGACGACCGTCGCTGGTTCGAGCCCTTCGTCGAAACCTGGACCGACGAGAAGCTGCCCTGGGCGGCGACCGGCGCTCCGCACAGCTATGGGACGTCGCCCGAGATGCCGGACTGGGAGACTCTGATGGCCGCCTATGCCGCGCAAGGGGCGAGGCCCTGAACCCTATTTCAGGGGGTCGTGGCCCCAGTTCATCAGGCTGTAGCGCCAGCGCGACGTGACCATGTTGGCGGGCTCCTGGGCGCGATGGCGGCGGACGAAGCCGACGGTCTTGCGCATATGGGCATAATCGGAGTCTCCAGACGGGCCGTGGCGGAGCAGCTCGACGATCCGCCGGCCGGACGCGTGGCCGACCGACTCGCCGCCGTCGCGCTTGAAGCCGACGCGCCGGCTTTCCGGCGTCTCCAGCCAGGCTTCGAGCTCGTCCGCCTCCATGTTGACCGCGGCGGCGAAGTCGGCGGCGATCCTCGGGCGGTCGAGCGGCTTCATCCTCCCCATGCCCCGGCATGGGGAGGGGGACCCTGCGAAGCAGGGTGGAGGGGTAGCTGACGCGGAGACAGGTGGTTCACGCGCGATCCTCTAAAGGCTGTGCCAATTACCCCTCCACCACACTTCGTGTGGTCCCCCTCCCCATCTGCGATGGGGAGGATCTACTCCTTCACCAGCTCGCCGCCCTTGATCACCACGTCGACGTCCTCGAGCTGCCTCACATCGGCGAGCGGGTCGCCGTCGACGGCGATGAGGTCTCCGTAGCGTCCGACCGCGATCGCTCCGACGTCCTTCTCCCGCCCGAGCGCCTGAGCGGCGTTGCGGGTCGCCGCCTGGATCGCTTCCATCGGGCTCATCCCGTACTGGACCATCCAGCGGAACTGGCCGCCGGCGCTGCCGTGCGGCATCACCCCCGCGTCGGTGCCGTAGACCATCCTGACGCCGGCGCGGTGGGCGGCCCGGAAATTGTCGCGCTGGAGCTGGGCGATCTCGCGGTCCTTCCTGAGATTGTCCTCGAGCACGCCGTTCTTCGCCCCTTCGGCCTGGGTATATTCGGTGTTGTAGATGTCCATCGACAGCCACGTGCCGCGTTCCCTGGCGAGCCGGATCCCTTCCGCGTCGATCAGGCTGGCATGCTCGATCGTGTCGATGCCGGCGCGGATCGCGGCCTTGATCCCGGCCGCCCCGTGGGCGTGGGCGGCGACCTTCAGGCCCCATTGATGCGCCTCCTCGGCGATCGCCCGCAGCTCCTCCTCGGAAAGCTGCTGCTGGCCGGGCTCGGTGTTGCGCGAGAAGACCCCGCCAGTGGCGCAGACCTTGATCACCTCGGCGCCGTATTTGCGCTGCTCGCGGACCCGGGTGCGGAGCTCCTGGGCTCCGTCGCCGACCGCCTTGCCCTTGGCGTTGAACGAAGGCGGCAGATAGGTCTGGTCGCAATGACCGCCGGTGGCGGAGAGGGCATGGGCGGCCGGGACGATCCTCGGCCCCACCATCAGCCCCTCGTCTATCGCCTGCTTGTAGCCGACGTCGGCATAATTGTCGGAGCCGACGTTGCGGACCGTGGTGAAGCCGGCGTCGAGCATGTCGCGGGCGTTCCGGACCCCCTGGGCGACCCAGAACATGTCGGTGAACTGGAGCCCGGTATAGCCGCCGTAGCGCGGGTTGGAGTCGAGATGGACGTGCATGTCGATCAGCCCGGGAAGCAGGGTCTTGCCCGGCAGGTCGATCCGCTTCGCGCCGGCGGGGATGACCGGCCGGGCGCCGCCGCGCCCGACCACGGAGGCGATGCGGCCGTCGGTGATCACCACCACCGGCTCCTCGACCACCTTGCCGGTGAGGACGTCGACCATCCGGTCGGCGGTGACGACGACCGATTCGGCCTCGGCGGCGGCGGGGACGGCGGAGGCGAGGAGGAGGGCGGCGAACGGGGCTTTGCGCATGGGGCGGGACTCCGGGAAAGGCACGGCTTCGCGGGTGCCTAGCCGCGTTTCGCGATTCCGAAAAGCGAGGCCTGAGGCCGGTCGTCCTCGCCGCCGCGTTGAAGGCGGCGCTCGGGCCTGCTACCAGGAGGGCTGGCAGGGGAGGAGCGCAGCATGGACGAGCGGGAAGACCAGGAGTCCGGACCGGTGACCGAGGAGAAGGCGCGCTGGACCGCGCCGGAGGTCGACCGGCTCGTCGCCGGCGGCGCCGAGGCGGGCGGCGACACGTCGACCGACGGGATCGACATCCTGTCCTGAGCTTGGAGCCGGGACGATACGCTGGGCCAGCCCCCGCACTCAGGAGCATCGGCTTGCGGCTGTGGGGATGGCTCGGACCGCCCTCGCCGCCGCTCCGGACAATCCGTCCCTTCACCTGACCCTCGCGCGGGCGCTGGCCGGCGCCGGCAGGCTCGACGAGGCCGCCTCGGCGCTCGGCGAGGCGCTGGACCGGCTGCCCGACCACGAATCGCTCCACGAGGAGCTGGCCTACGTCCTCGCCCGCCGCGGCGACGTCGAGGCCGCCCTCGCCTGCGCCCGAGGCCGCGAGGCGCCCTGGGCCGCCCCCTTCGTCTACAGGCTGCTGACCCGGCAGGGCCGCCGCTCCGAGGCGGAGGCGCTCGAGGCCGCCGTCGCCGCGGCCAGGCCCGCCGACCCCGATCTGCTCGAAGCCCGGGTCAGGCGCAGCCGCGACGACCCCGAAGCACTTCTCCGGCTGTGCGAGGAGGTGCTCGGCCACGACCCCGGAGCGACCCACGCGCTCCACTACAAGGCCGTCGCTCTCGCCCGGCTCGGCCGCGGCGGCGAAGCGGCGGCGCTGATGGGGCTCGACCGCTTCCTCAGCGTCGCTCCGCTTCCCGCTCCGACCGGTTTCGGCGGCGGCGAAGCGTTCAGGGACTCGGTCCGCGAGGAGATCCTCGCCAATCCCGGCCTCCATTCGGATCCCGCCGGCCACGCCACCCGCTCGGGCCTGAGGACCGCCACCTTTCCCACCGCGGGCGACCGCGCCTCGTCGGCTCTGGTCGAGGCGATCCGGGCCGCGGTCGGCGCCTATGCCGACGCCCTTTCCGGCGACCATCCCTTCGTCCGGGCGAGGCCGTCCAGGGCCATCATGACCCAGTGGGCGCTGGTCTTCCGGGGGCCCGGCCATCAGGCGGCGCACCATCATCCGGGCTGCTGGCTGACCGGGGTCTATTATGTCAGCGCCCGCCGCGACCCGCCGCGGCCGGGCTCAGCCTTTCCAGGGATCATCCGGATCGGCGGGCTCCCCGGCTGGGCGGGAGCGGAGCCGCCCTGGCCGGTGCTCGAGATCGAGCCCGTGCCCGGGACCCTGCTCCTTTTCCCCTCCTTCGTTTCGCACGAGACGGTTCCTCCGGGCGAGGGGGCGGAACGGATTTCGGTCGCCTTCGACGTCACGCCGGCGGAATCCTGACCGCCGCGCCGCCCGCCTTCCATAAGCTTTCGAGACACTGGCGCCGCGAAAGGTCGGGCGGCGCCCGATCGAATGCAAAACACCCGGGCCCGGAGATTCAGGCCGTCCGCGCCAGCTCGCCGTCGGCCGGGTCGTCCTGGCCGCGCTTCCCGTCGTCGTCATCGTCGTCGCCGGAGCTGAACATCTTCTTGGCGCGGGCGCCCAGCCAGTCGGCGACCGTGTCCGAGAACATTCCGGCGAGCAGGCCGATCGCAGTGAATGACATGACGTTGGAATCGTTCTCTGAAACCTCGCCGCCGCCGAGTATCGACGCTCCGCCGGTGAGAACGATGAACACCGTCACCGCCACCAGCCCGCCGAGGAACACCCTCTTGTAGTAGAGCTTGGCGGACACTCGCTCGCGCAGCTTGCTCGGGTAGACGACGAACACCATCGTAATCAGCAGCGCCCCGAACATGCCCGAGAAGAAGGTCAGCAGGACGTGGACGATGAACGGCGGATAGTTGACGAAGTTGGTCGGGAACCAACCCGGGGGCTCCAGCGACTCGAGCATCGTGAACTGGATCCGGGCCGGATCGAGCTTGTTCCTGTCCTTGACCTGGCGGGCGATCTCGTCCTGCAGCACCTTGCTCTGCTGCGCCTCCGCCTTGCGCTTGATGTCGGCCTCGACGGCGAGGTCGGTCCGGCTCTGCGCCCTGGCGAGGATCGCCATATAGGTTTTTCGCGCGTCCCCGCCCAATTGGGGGTCGACGTCGAAACATTGCTGCGCCGAGGCCAGCGCGACCCCCTTCGTGTGCCGGTCGAGCTCCTGCCCCCTCAGCCCGGAAACAGCGAGGCCCGGCTTGCGGATGATCCGGCAGTCGCCCTTGCCGTCGATCTTCTCGAAGACGGAGTCGAGGCGCACCGCTTCGCGCTGATATTCGAGCTCGGCCGCGGCCGCCGCGTTCTGCACCCTGGCGACCTCCGCCTTGCGGTCCTGCCTGATCTTGGCGAGCGGCTTGATCTCCTCATCGTGCACCTTGGCGTTGCGCGCATCGAGGAGGGAGGCGCTGTAATTGGCGAACTCGCTGCTTCGGCTGAGTTTCTCGAGCACTTGGTCCTGGGCCATGGCGAGGATCAGGAGGTAGAGGAAAATCGCGACGACGAGCAGCGACAGCAGGACGTTGGAGACCTTCAGGCCCACGTTATTGCGCCGCATCCGCTGGCCCCCCGCCGATTTTCCCCGCCGGCAAGGTGTCATGCCGCCGGGACCGCGTCAAACGCGCGGTCCCGGGCAGGGACTCGGCCAAGCTCAGTCGGTGCCGGTCGGCACCTCCTCGAGCGGGCCGCCCATTCCGGTATAGGCGCCGTTGCCGCGGACCATCGCCAGGGCTTCCTGGGGCGCCGGCGACTGGTCGATGATGTGCACCGAGCCGCCTCTCGAGGTCACCCCGAACAGGTTGCGGGCGAATTCGAGCGGAAGCCGGACGCAGCCGTGCGAGGCGGGACGGCCCGGTATCTGGCCGGCGTGGAGCGCGATCCCGCCCCAGGTCAGCCTCTGCATGAACGGCATCGGCGCGTTGTTGTAGATGTTGGAGAAATGCTTCGCTTTCTTCTCCAATATGTCGAACTTGCCGGTCGGGGTGCGGTGGCCGGGCTTTCCGGTCGAGACGGTGGTGACCCCGATCAGGGCGCCGCCGCGATAGACGTAGGCGCGCTGCAGCGGGATGCTGACGACGATCTCGACCTCGCCCTGCGGCGAGCGCTCGGGCTGCCAGACGAACTCGCCGGGGCTGAGCACCGCCTGCTCGACCTCGGCCGGCGCCGGCTCGGCGGCGGCGGCGGCCGGGCCGACGATCCCGGCATAAGCCGAGCAGACCGGGGTGAAGGCCAGCAGGAGGACGCTGGCGGCGACGAAGAGATTGCGGACGCTGACCTGGTTCATGGCGGCACTGCTCGCGGGGAGGTCCCCGCCCTTTCCTGCGGCCGGAATGGCCGTGGCGCCGCTCTAGGCTTGGCCGATGGCGCGCTTGTGCCGGACAGGAGGATTTGTTGTTTCGATTGTTGCAGTGCAAAAATTTATGGCTTTCGGTGGAATGTGGATGCTCGTCCGCCCCCTCTTGCCGGATCGTTCCGCTTCCCCGTAAGTTTCCACCGACGGGCGCCGTTCCGGTCGCCCCTGTTGCTTTGCGTAGGAGGCCGACCATGCCGGCGAGACTTGCCCCGATCCTCCTCCTCTTCGCCTCTGCCGCTGCGCCCGTCGCCGCCCAGGACGACGGACGCCGGAGCGAGGCCGAGCGGGTCGCCGACGAGATCGGCCGCCAGGCCGAGGCCGCCGCCGCCGTCGCCGCCGCCGTCACCGACTCGGTCCAGCGAAGCGTCGACGTCCTCCGCTTCCGCGGTCCCGAGCGAATCGCGGTCGAGCGCTGCGCGCCCCAGGTCGAGCGCTACGGCCGGATGCGGGTCGACGACGTCCGCCGCCACGGCGGGAACAGCTGGCGGGTCTATGGAACGACCACCGGCGCCGCGCTCGGCAACTCGACCGGCTGGCACCGCGGCTACGCCCCCCGCGCCTTCACCTGCACCGTCCGCGACGACGGCCGGGTCAAGCTCAAGACCGCCAAGCTGCGGCTCTACTAGAGGGGGGCCCGAGCCGAGGCTCCGGGGTCAGGCCCTAGCGGCCGATCCCCGTCGCCGCGAAGGCGATCTTGAGGACTGCGAAGATCGCGAAGGCCGCCCCGCCGATCGCGGCGAAGCTGATCAGCAGGAGGGCAAGGAAGCGGTTGCCCTCGTCGTGGACATAATCCTCGATTATCACCTGGAGGCCCATCTTGAGGTGCCAGAAGGTGGCTGCGATCAGGAGCAGCATCGGCACCGCGGCGAGCGGGTCCCTCAGCCATTCGGTCACCCCGCGATGGTCGAGCGCGGGAAGGCGCAGCAGCGAGACGATCAGCCAGACGAAGAGCAGGAGCAGGGCGACCGAGGACGCCCGCTCGTGCCACCAATGCTCCGCCCCCTCGCGCGCCGAACCGAGGCCCCGGGCCCGCGCAAGCGGGGTCTCGAGGGCCGCGGGGGAGGTCGCCGGGCTCGCTCCGGGCTCGCCGCTCTCTGTCGTCGCCACGCTCATGCTCCCCTCACCATCACGATATAGAGCCACAGTCCGGCGGTGAGCAGGAGCGCCCCCGCCAGCGTCATCGTCGCCCAGAATTTGTTGCCCTCGATCTCGAAGCCGGCGCCGATGTCCATGACGAGGTGCCTGAGCCCCGAGAGCAGATGCTGGAAGAAGGCCCAGGTCAGGCCGACCGCGACGACGATCCCGGCCCACGAGGTCGCCCAGCCGGCGAAGCTCTTATAGGCCTCCTCGCCCGAGGCCGCCGCCGCCAGCCACCAGACCAAAGCCGCCGCCCCGACCGTGGCGAGCCCCGCGCCGGTCACCCGGTGGAGGATCGAGACCAGCATGTGCGGCCCCCATTTGTAGACGGTGAGATGGGGCGAGAGCGGACGGTTCGGGTTGCGGGACATTGAGCGCCTTCCTGTTCGCTGGGGCTTTTAGGGGGAAAGCGGGGGGATGCAAGGGCGAGGGAGAGACGCGGCGGCGGCATCGGCTTTTGGGATGAGTGCGCGGCTGCGATAGGTGGGCTGCCCACCGCGCGAGCCGTGACGATTATTTCGTTACGGCCGTGGTGGCCGCCGGGGGCGCCTGCGCCGGCGTTGCGATCAAGGGGCGGCGCTCGGGATTGAGAAGCTCGCGCCCGATCTTGTCGGCATATTCGAAGTCGCCGCTGTTCGCGAGGACGACCACGCCGGCGCGAGTCCCGGGGTTGAAGGCGACGTAGGTGCTGTAGCCGGCCGTGCCCCCGTTGTGGCCGACCAAGGTGAGCGGGCCCCGAGTCATGGTCATCCAGCCGAGCCCCACTTCCACGCCGGGGCGCGGGAGGTGATAGCCGCGGCGCGCCTCCCGCATCGCCTGCTCCAGCGGGGACGTGGGCTCGCCGATATTGGCATCGAGGTAGGTCATGAGATCGGTGACGTTGGAGTTGAGCCCGCCGCCCCCGGCGAGCACCGCGACGTCGAACCGGGGCGCGACCGCGCCTTGCCGGTCGTGACCCTTGGTCATCCAGGGCGCGATCGCGGCCGGCCGGCCGTAAGCGGTCATCGACATGCGCAGCGGGCGAAGCACGCGCTTTGCGACGAGCGCCTGGAAGCTGTCCGCGCCGGCCGCTCGGGCGAGCGCGTGGCCGAGCAGGCCCATGCCGAGGTTCGAATATTCGAACTTCGCGCCCGGCTCGCGCTCCAGCTCATGGCGGTTCAGGAACGCGTACAGGTCCGCCGGTCCGAAACGGGCATAAGGGTTGGCCGGGTCCGGCGGCACATAGCCGGTCGGAAGGCGCGGCAGGCCGGAGGTGTGGGTCGCCAGATCGAGCAGGGTGATCGCTCGCCCGTTGAACGAGGGCACGCGCACGCCGGCGGGCAGATATTTGCCGAGGGGGTCGTCGAGCTTCACCTCCCCGCGCCGGACCATGTCGGCGAGGATCGTGCCGGTGAACGTCTTGGTGATCGAGCCGATCTCGAACACCGACCTGGCCGCCAGCGGCCGGGCGCCCTCGCCGGCCTCACCGAAGGTCAGGACCCGGCGACTCCCGTCCGGCTCGACCAGCCCGACCACGATGCCTTTGGCCTGGCGGCTGTCGATATAGGGACGGACGAACGCCCGAACCGCCTCGTCCGAGGGAAAGAACGGGCCCGAACGCGCCGGAGCCCGCGCCGGCTGGCCCTGCGACGGAGTAGCGGTGGTCTGTGGAGGAGACGCCTGGGCGGCCAGAGCGAGCCCCGAAAGACAGGCGAGAAGAGATGTAGCAGGCATAAAAGACTCGCTTTGCTCTTGTGTACTGTGTGTTATAGTACAGCAAGACGCCAACCTGTCAAGCGTGGACCCTTCGGACGACCCAGAAGGCTCCGAGCATCGGGATTCCGAACGCCAGGGCCGCGAGCGTCCACGCCGCGATCTCGCGCGGTCCCAGGCGCCGGCGCACTGCCAGGAGAGCAGTCGCGGCGGCGGCTCCGAGCGAAAGCAGGCCCGCGGCGATCCAGATTCCCCGCGGCACCTCCACCGGTGCGCGCCGCAAGGTCCGTGCCGAACCGGACCCGATCCCTTCCGCCGCGCCCGCGATCGCGCGAATGGCGGGGGACAGCCAATAGGCGCAAAAGCGCAGCGCATCCGGATGATCGGGACCGAGCGGGCGCTCTGCCAGCCTGGTCACCGTCCCGTCGGGCGCGACCGAGACGACACTCTGCCATGCCCTGGACGGGCCCTCGATGATGTCGCCGCGGAAGAAGAAGGAGACGATCGCGCGATCGGGCAGGCGCGCCAGGTCAAGCCGCCCCAGATCGCCGATCGGGCCGGGCAGCCGCACCGCGATCCTCCCGCCGGACGAGCGCCCGCTCTCGAGCCCGTTCGGGTCGACGAAGTACAACGCCCGGTCGCTCAGCACCGCGACGGCCGGTTCGACCGGAACCGGCCTCGCGACGATGGCTTCGCCGGGGGGCAAGCGCAGCCGGCGCTCGAGCGTCCCCGAGCGCGGGTCGAGCCGGTACAGGCTGCCGCCGGCGATCATGCTCCCGTCGCCGAGCAGGAGGGGCGGCGATTCGAACCCGCCGTCCGGCCGCAACTCGCCCGCCGAGCGGCGATCCTTCAGGCGAAGGCCCATGAAGGCGTTGCCGTCATGGCTGTAGGTCCATTCGATGCCGCGGCGAGGATCGATGAAGGCGATCGATCCCACATTGGTCAGGGCCCCGCGGGCCGGCAGCTCATCCAGGGCGACGGGGAGCTGGAACGCATCGACGCCGCGCAGCTCCGCGCGGATGACGTCCGGGGCGGCATTTGCGGCCAAGGCGGCGTCGAGCAACTCGTTGCTCCCGGCGCGCCACGCTTCCACCAATCCGCCTGGAGGCGGCGTGTCGATCATCGGATTGCGGCCGATCGCGGCGAGGCCCAGCTGGCAGGTGATGGCGACTCCGGTCAGGAGCAGGAAGTAGAGGCTGAACGCAGCGACCGCGGCGGTCAGCGCGAGCAGCGCCGGATTGGACGGCGGCAGGCTGCGATCGGGCCTGAATGCGCCGATGAGAAGCAGCGTCAGCGCCGCAATCATGAGGAGCGGAAGCAGGAGGGCCGCGCCCCCCGTCCCTGAACTGGTGGCGATCAGCAGCCCCGCCGCGACGAGCGCAGTCCAGCCATAGCGGCGCGGCGCCAGCGCCAAATAGCTGCCGATCCCGAAGCCGACCAGCCCCATCACGCCGCCGGCAAGCGCCAACAACCAATGGCGGGCGTCGACGACGCGACCGGCCTGCAGGGAGATTTCGGCGGTGAAGCCGAGCAGCGGTATCAGCACGGCCGCGAGCAGCAAGGTCGCGCCCGCGCCGGCGATCGCCGCCATGATCCGCCAGGGCGCCAGGGGCCGGTGCAGCAGCGCGATCCAGTGGTTCAGCCGCGCGTAGCTGGCGGACTGGTAGAAACCGAAGATCGCACCCCCGAGGCCATATCCGAAGCCGGCGAGCTTCGCGGCGTCCGCGCTGTCGCGAATCCCGGGGGAGGCGCGGTCGAGGAAGAACAGCACGGCCAGGTGCAGCACGGCCAGGCCGAAGGCCCAGCGGCCGAACCGGCGGCCTTCCGCCTTGTAGAGTTCGATCATGAGGACGCTCCCGGCGCCGCGCCGGCGTGGTTGCGGCTCAGGAAGGCGTCGACGGCGCGTTCGAGCGGCACCGGCATGACCTGTGGCTTGCGTGCGCCGTGCGCGCGGAGAAATTCGGCGAAAGCGTCGCCCTGATCGATGACGATGTAATGGTGTACGCCGTCGATCCGGCGATGCTGCAGCAGCCCGGGCACTTCGCCCTTCGCGGGCCCCTTGAAGGGCACGTCCGCGACCCAGTGGCCGATTCGGTCGCAGAACTCGTCCGGCGCCGAGAAGCTGGCGAGCCGGCCGCGTTCGAGGATCAGCAGCGTGTCGGCAAGTCGCTCGACCTCGTCAATCTGGTGCGAGCAGTAGAGGATCGTGCGCGCCTCATCATCCACGGCCCCGATCAGCGCATCGAGCAGGCGGCGCCGAGCGACGACATCGAGGCCCAAGGTGGGCTCATCCAGGATCAGGAGCTCGGGGGACTGGCCGAGCGCCAGAGCGAGGTTGAGGCCGGCGCGCTCGCCGCGCGAGAGCTGGCTGACCCGCTGCCGCCCGGAAAGGGCGAAGCTGCCGATCACCGAATCGAAGGCCCGTGCGCTCCAGCGGTCGCGATAATGCTCGCGCTGGACCGCGAGCAGCGTGTCGACGCGCGTCCAGCCCGGAAGGCTATGCTCCTCATTCACGAAGCCGATCCGGCCCCGATCCGCCGGTGTCAGCGCATGCGCGCGGCGGCCGAGCACGAAGCAGTCGCCGGCGTCCGCCTTCTGAAAGCCGAGCAGCAGCCGGAACAGGGTCGACTTGCCTGCGCCGTTCGCTCCGACCACCGCATGGATACCGCCGCGCGGCAGGGCCATGTCGAGCCCGTCGAGCGCGCGCTTGCGCCCGTGCAGCCGGGTCAATCCGCGCGTTTCGACGGCCAGATCGGGGTTCACGCCGACTGCCGCAGCGATAGGCCGCCCAGCGCCTGCGACACGCGCTCAGTCGCTTCATCCGGACTGCAGCGGATTGCCACCACTTCGTTCACGAACCGGTCTACCGCCGCACCAAGACGGCGATCGCGCTCGGCGGCACTGAGCAGGTCGCGTTGTGCCGCGACATACAGGCCGAGCCCGGCCCGCGGCTGCAGCCATCCGCCCGCGGCCAGCTCCGCATAGGCCTTGGCTACGGTGTTGGGGTTGATCGCGAGCTGCTGCGCCAGTCCCCGCACGCTGGGCAGCTTCTCGCCGACCGCCAGTTCGCCCGCGGTGATCTTGCGGCGGATCGAGTCGACGATCTGGCCGGCGAGCGATCGTGGATCGCCCGGCACGACGGCAAGGGCCAATGGAACCGAGCGAATCATGGTGCATCCTTACTGTTCTATCTCACATAGAACAGTAGGTCGCTTGCCAGTCAAGATCGGGCGGGTGACGGCATTGTTCCCCCTTCCCACGGTCGAAACGCGAAGCCCCGCCGCGAGACCAGGCTCCGCGCGACGCCGGGGCGCAAGGGTTCGCTGGGCCGCTCCTACAGCCCCGCCTTGTCGAGGGCCGATTCGAGCTCCGGGCTCATCGCCGTCCCGCCTTTGGGGGTGAGGCGGTTGAGGGCGGTGCGGAGGCGCTTCTGGGCGATCTGCAGGGCCTTGTGCCGAACCGCCCGGGCGGCGTTGGTCCGGCCCGAGGGGCTCTCGCCGAGCAGCGCCGACCATCTCGCTTCCTCGGCGGCGAGGAGGGCGAGGGCAAGCCGGAGGCCGTCGCGCCGGCCATGCTCGTAATCGTCAGCCATCGGGCACCTCCGCGGACATCTCTCCCGCCCCCTTCCCTAACGCGATCTTAACCCTTCGGCCCCACAAACGGCGCTCAACCTTCGATGCGGGCAAAGGCATATAAATGAGCGCGGAATTCACCCAGGTCATGGTCGCCGACCGGATCGGACTGTTCGACGTCGACGGCGGGCTCGAGGCCAATTGCCGGGAGGTCGCCGCCCTGCTCGCCAACGATTCGGTCCGAATCGCCCGCCGCTTCTGGACCCACCTCGCCGGAGCGCCCGAGGTCAACGTCGCCTTCTCCGAAGCCGAGATGGACGAGAACGTCCGCAAGATCCT
>DASQJV010000406.1:0-2069 GCA_035630855.1 Allosphingosinicella sp.
GCGATACAGCCAGGCGTTGCCGGAGCGCACCTCGTGATCCTCGAGGATCTCCTCCGAGACCGGGGCGAGCGCGTGGGCGTTCTTGAGGCCGGTGCGGCGATTGACCTCGTCCTCCGCCTCCTGGGGGCGCTCCCGGTTGACCATGTAGATGCTCATGATGTTGTCATACTCGACCATCACCAGATATCCGCTCATTCGTCCCTCCCAGTCCGATCCCGCGGATGTCAGCGTCGCCCGCTCCTCCCGTTCGGCCTTATTGGGGGTCCCGTCAAATTGCGGCGGCGCGGTTTCGGAAAGCGTTGACTATTGCTCCTCCGTCCCCTGAAAAGGTGGGACGGAGGGTCCGGATTCATGGTCGCGCATGTCGCCACGGTGGCGTTCCTGGGGCTGGAGGCGCGGGCGGTCGAGGTGCAGGTCCAGATTTCGGCCGGACTGCCCAAGTTCCTCGTCGTCGGCCTGCCCGACAAGGCGGTGGCCGAGAGCCGGGAGCGCGTCCACGCCGCCCTCGCCGCGATCGGGCTGTCGCTTCCGCCCAAGCGGATCACGGTCAACCTGTCGCCGGCCGACCTTCCCAAGGAAGGCTCGCATTACGATCTGCCGATCGCGCTCGGAATGCTCGCCGCTTTGGGAGCGATCGATACCGAGACGCTGGCGGGCTATGTCGCGGTCGGGGAGCTCGGCCTCGACGGGCGGATCGCGCCCTCGCCCGGGGTGCTTCTGGCGGCGATGAACGCCTCGGCGCGGAGCCTCGGCCTGGTCTGCCCGGCGGCGCAGGGGGCGGAGGCGGCCTGGGCGGGCGACGTCGAGATCGTCGCCGCTCCGGACCTCATCGCCCTCCTCAACCATTTCCGGGGCAGCGCGATCCTCTCGCCGCCCGCGCCGGGCGAGGCGGAGCCGCGGGGTGCCGGTCCCGATCTCGCCCAGGTGAAAGGTCAGGAAACGGCCAAGCGCGCTCTGGAAATCGCGGCGGCGGGCGGCCACAACCTGCTGATGGTGGGGCCTCCCGGAGCCGGCAAGTCGCTGCTGGCCGCCTGCCTTCCGCGGATCCTGCCCGAGCTGACCCCGGCCGAGGCGCTCGAGGTGTCGATGATCGCGAGCGTCGCCGGCACCCTATCCGGAGGCCGGCTGGTGCGCAGCCGGCCCTATCGAGCGCCCCACCACAGCGCCTCGATGGTGTCGCTGGTCGGCGGCGGCCTCCGCGTCCGGCCCGGCGAGGTCAGCCTCGCCCATCTCGGCATATTGTTCCTCGACGAGCTCCCCGAATTCCAGCGCTCCGCCCTCGATTCGCTTCGCCAGCCGCTCGAGACCGGGACGGTCAGCGTCGCCCGCGCCAACGCCCACGTCACCTTCCCCGCCCGGGTCCAGCTCGTCGCGGCGATGAACCCGTGCCGCTGCGGCCATCTCGGCGATCCGGCGCTCGCCTGCTCGCGAGCGCCGCGCTGCGCCGCCGACTATCAGGCGCGGGTGTCGGGGCCTTTGCTCGACCGGATCGACCTCCATGTCGACGTCCAGGCGGTCGCCGCCGCCGATCTCGTCCTGCCGCCGCCCTCGGAAGGCTCGGCCGAGGTCGCCCGCCGGGTCGCCGCCGCCCGAGCCGTCCAGACCGCCCGCTACGAAGGGCAGGGCATCCGCACCAATGCCGAGGTCGACGGCGAGCGCCTCGACGAAGTGGCGAAGCCCGACGAGCCCGGCCGCCGCTTGCTTGCCCAGGCCGCCGCCGCGATGCGCCTCTCCGCCCGCGGCTTCCACCGGGTGATGCGGGTCGCTCGCACGGTGGCGGACCTGGCGGGAAGCGAGGAGGTCCGCCGGATCCATGTCGCCGAGGCGCTGAGCTACCGGCGCCAGGCGCCGAGGAGCTGAAAAGCGGTCGTTAACCGGCTCGAGCTATCTTCGGCTCGGAGGTGCGGGCTATGTGGTGGCTCGGTAAAAAGAAGCGGCGCGAGCGGCGGGTTCAGAAGCTTCTGGAGCGTGACGGGCGGCAATGCTGGCTGTGCGCCCGTCCGATCATTGCCGGCGAGGAGACGATCGAGCACCTGAAGGCCAAAGCCGCCGGGGGTACGAACGATCTG
>DASQJV010000407.1:0-2214 GCA_035630855.1 Allosphingosinicella sp.
GCAGGCGATCCGGGCGCCGCTGTTGCCGGAAGGGTCGGTCCTGAAATCGTCGGCTTTCTCGTGGATGACCACCGCCGCTCCGTCGGCGTCGATCAGCCGGTTGGGCAGCATTCCCGACAGCCCGGCATTGGGGATCGTATATTCGAAGCTCCCACGTCCGTCGGTTCCGACCATGAGGTTGGGCAGGTCGCCCTTGTGCATCCCGTCGGGATTGTCCTTGCC
Source organism: Allosphingosinicella sp. (assembly GCA_035630855.1). Classification (GTDB taxonomy): domain Bacteria; phylum Pseudomonadota; class Alphaproteobacteria; order Sphingomonadales; family Sphingomonadaceae; genus Allosphingosinicella. The sequence continues at coordinate 223 of DASQJV010000407.1, forward strand.
ATGCTTCTGGCCGGTCGGGTTCCAGTGCGGACCGGCGGTGGTGAAGCCGGGCGGGTCGCAGCGGCCGGTGGTATGGAGATGGGCGCCGTAGGCCCCGGGGCTCATCCCGACCGCCTCGACCCGGACCCTAAGGCTGTCGCCCGAGGCCTCCGCCGTGGCCCGGGCGCGGACGCGACCCTCGGAGTCGCGCAATTCAGCGGCGAGGCGGGCAGGTCCGATGGTGGAGACGGCGGCCGGCGGACCTGGATCGCCGGTACCGCCGGCGTCGGCAGCCTCGCGGTCGGTGGCGCAGGCCGCCATGGCAACGGCTGAAAAGCCCGAGACCAGCAAGTGAGCGAGCTTCATCCTGTTTCTCCTCTTCGCGAGATGAACGATTCCGCTGTGCAAGGGTTGCCCGGATCTCACGGCCGCGGCGAGCGGCCGATCCCGAACCAGCGCAGTCCCGCCTGCTCGACCTCCTCTGGGGGATAGACGTTGCGCAGGTCGACGAAGACCGGCTGCGCCATCTCCCGGGCGAGGCGCTTCAGGTCGAGCGCCCGAAGCACGTCCCATTCGGTCACCAGGACGACCGCGTCGGCTCCGGCCGCGGCGCGGTAGGGGCTGTCGAAGAACTCGACGCCGGGCATCATCGGCCGCGCCTGCTCGATCCCTTCGGGGTCGTAGCCGCGCACCGATGCTCCATTGTCCTGGAGCGCCTGGACGATGCTGAGCGAAGGCGCGTCGCGCATGTCGTCGGTGTTGGGCTTGAAGGTCAGGCCGAGCAGGGCGACCGTCCGGCCCCGCGCCTCGCCGCCCAGCGCCTGGACCACCTTGCGGCCCATCGCGCGCTTGCGGGCCTCGTTCACTTTCACCACCGCTTCGACGATCCGCAGCGGCGCCTGATGGTCTTCCGCGGTCTTCAGTAGCGCGATCGTATCCTTGGGGAAGCAGGAGCCGCCATAGCCGGGACCGGCGTGGAGGAACTTGGCTCCGATCCGGTTGTCGAGGCCGATTCCGCGGGCGACGTCCTGGACGTCGCCGCCGACCAGCTCGCACAGGTCGGCAAGCTCGTTGATGAAGGTGATCTTGGTCGCCAGGAAGGCGTTGGCGGCATATTTGATCAGCTCGGCGGTGCGGCGGCCGGTGAACATGAGCGGCGCCTTGTTGAGATAGAGCGGCCGGTAGATCTCGCGCATCACCTCCGCGGCATGCTCGTCGTCAGTGCCGATCACGATCCGGTCCGGCCGCTTGAAATCCTCGATCGCCGCGCCCTCGCGCAGGAATTCGGGATTCGACACCACCCAGGCCTCAGCCTGGGGCGCGGTCTCGCGGATGATGCGCTCGACCTCGTCCCCGGTGCCGACCGGGACGGTCGACTTGGTGACGACGACGGCGGGCCCGCGCAGCGCCCTGGCGATCTCCTCGGCGGCCCCGAAGACATAGCTGAGGTCGGCATGGCCGTCGCCGCGCCGCGACGGTGTTCCGACCGCGATGAACACCGCCTCGGCCCCGTCCACGCCCCGCTCCAGATCCGTGCTGAACGCGAGCCGCCCGCCCCGCACGTTGCGCTCGACCAGATCCTCGAGCCCCGGCTCGAAGATCGGCATCTCCCCGCGCGCCAAGGCCTCTATCTTGCCTTCATCCTTGTCGATGCAGACGACGTCATGCCCGAAGTCGGAGAAGCAGGCCCCGGAGACCAGGCCGACATAGCCGGTACCGACCATCGCGATGCGCATTCAAGGTCCCTGCAGAGCTATGGGAGAGGCCCGGCTTAACTGCGCTGGTCTGCGGGTCGCAAGGCATTTCAAACCGATGAGAAAGAGGAGCATCCGCCGAATGGTGGATGCTCCTCTTTTGCCTTGAGGCGACTGCGAGGTGACCGGGCCGCCCACGCCGCAGCCTTCTCTACCGTTACATTTTCGGGCTCGGCGGCGGGCAACCTGCCAAGGGCGCATCGTCGTTGATCGTGATCGAGACCCGCCGATCCTGCGGCTCCCGATCAACCACGCCCAT
>DASQJV010000408.1:0-2698 GCA_035630855.1 Allosphingosinicella sp.
CGCGCGACGCCAGATTGCATGCGGAATTCGAGTTCGAGGCGAGGGACAGAGTCAGCGTGGGCGCCTCCGTCAGCACCCCTGCGTTGCAGGTCGTGAACGTGAACGCGGGTTTCGCCGCGCTCTACGACTCCAAGAGCAAGAACAAGATCACGCTCGACATGAACTTCGTCGCGGTGAACGTCCCGCTCTGAGCGCTGTCAGCGGATGCGCGGGCCGCCGAAGGGGAGCGGCGGCGGCGGGCGGCGGTCGCGGCGCGGGATCTGGGCCTGGTAGGCGACCCCGCAATGCTCGACGCAATAAGGGAAGCCCGGATTGGCCTGGGCCCCGCAGAAGTGGAAATCGGGCTCGCCGGGATGGCCGATCGGCCATTTGCAGATCTTCTCGTTGAGGTCGAGAAGGCCGGTCTTGTCGGCGATCTCGGGGCTCGGCTTGGCCGGGACGAGGCGCCTTGGCGGCGCCGGCGGGATCGGCGACTGCTGCTCGCCGGGCGCCTGGCGGACGAATCCGCCCGGACCGATCGAGCGGATCTGGGGCTGCGGGGGCGACGGCGCCGGATCGGGAGCGGCCGCCGGAGCCGGCTCCGGCCGGCTCCGGGCCGCGACGGGCTCGGGCTCGTTCGATTCCGGCTCGGGCTCGCTCTCCGGCTCCGACTCGGGCTCGAACGGCGACGGCGAGGCTTCGACCGGCTCCTCGTTCGGTTTCACCGGCGACGGGCGCGACTGGAGGCCGAGCCGGTGCGCCTTGCCGATCACCGCGTTGCGCGACACTCCGCCGAGCTCGTCGGCGATCTGGCTCGCGGTCATGCCCTGGGTCCAGAGCTCCTTCAGCCGGTCGATCCGTTCGTCGGTCCAAGACATTGATACGCTGCCTTCCTTGTAAGCTTGCGGCTCACGGCGTCTGCCTCTAGCGACGGCGCGGTGAACGACCAGCCTTCTCAATGGATGCGGGCCGCCCCGGGCGTGCCGGTGATCCGGAACGTGAACTGGGGCGGCCTCAGGACCCTCTATGTGAAGGAGGTGAGGCGTTTCTTCAAGGTCCAGCTGCAGACGGTGTGGGGCCCGGCCCTGACCACCCTCCTCTTCCTGGTCATATTTTCGGTGGCGCTCGGCCGCAGCGGACGGATGGTGGAGCTGGGCGGCGGCACGTTCCACTTCGCCGATTTCCTCGCCCCCGGCCTGATCGTCATGGGGATGCTCCAGAACGCCTTCGCCAATTCGAGCTTCTCGCTTCTGGTGGGGAAGATCCAGGGCAATATCGTCGACTATCTGATGCCGCCCTTGTCGACCTCGGAGCTGATCGCCGCTTTGATCGGGGCCGCCGTCACCCGCGCCGCCCTGGTCGGCTTCGCGGTGTTCCTCGCCATGCAGCTCTGGCCCGGAGTGCATGTCGCTCCGGTCCACCTCTGGGCGGTGCTCTGGTTCGGGCTGATGGGAAGCATGATGCTCGCCTTCTTCGGCCTGATCACGTCGATCTGGGCCGAGAAGTTCGACCATGCCGCCGCCGTCACCAACTTCGTGGTGGCGCCGCTCTCCCTGCTGTCGGGCACCTTCTACTCGATCGACAGCCTCGCCCCCGCCTTCCGGGCGATCAGCCACGCCAACCCCTTCTTCTACGTCATCTCGGGCTTCCGCCACGGCTTCCTGGGCGCCGCCGATTCGCCGGTCCTGCTCGGCGGGCTGCTGCTGCTGGCGATCAACCTCGGCCTCGGGATCGTCACCTACCTGATGCTGCGGACGGGGTGGAAGCTGAAGGCGTGACGCCACCTCATCATTCCGGCGAAGGGCCGGAATCCGTGAACTCGCCGGGATGACGAACGGCGCCTCGTTCATAAAAGTGGTTGTTTAGATGAACGGAAGCTGTCGACTCCGTTCAGGGCCGTAACATTCTCCGGGTCGTAGAAGCTCCCTACCAACAAAGGAGCAAGTCATGCGTAAACTTCTGATCTCAGCCCTGGTGCTCTCCACCGTCGTCGGCGTCGCTCCGGCCGCGGCTCAGCACGGCGGCTATCATTCCGACCGCGCCACCGCCACCTGGAACCGGGGCGGGCCGTCGCGCCAGGCGATCAACGAGCTGCTTCGCGACCTTCAGCGGGCCGAGAACGGCATCCAGCGCTCGGTCCAGCGCCGGGTCATCTCCCAGCGCGAGGCGATGGGGCTGCGCCGCGAGGCCAACCAGATCGAGCACCGCCTCCAGCTGGCCAGCCGCAACGGCCTCAGCGGCCGCGAGTTCGGAGCGCTGAGGGTCCAGGTCAACCGGCTCGAGCAGCGCCTGCGCATCGAGCGCCGCGACCGCGACGGCCGCCGCTTCTAAAGGCGAACACCGGGCGGGCGCCGCGAATTGACGCGGCGCCCGTCCTCTCTCTAGAGACGGGAAGGCGATCCTTTTAGGGTCGCCTTTTCGCATCCACAGCCTTCGGAGCCCCGCCATGGCCATCACGCCGCTCATGCCCGTTTATCCGCGCTCGCCGGTGCGGCCGGTGCGAGGGGAGGGGGTCTGGCTCTACGGCGAGGGCGGCGAGAAATATCTCGATTTCGCCAGCGGCATCGCGGTCAACGCGCTCGGCCACAATCATCCGGCGCTGACCAGGGCGATCCAGGAGCAGGCCGCGACCCTGATCCACGTCTCCAACCTCTACGGCAGCCCGCAAGGCGAGGCGTTCGCCCAGCGCCTGGTCGATCTCAGTTTCGCCGACACCGCC
>DASQJV010000409.1:0-2128 GCA_035630855.1 Allosphingosinicella sp.
TTCCGAGCCCCCGTCATCCCGGCGAAGGCCGGGATCCATGAACACGGTGGGAGGAGCATGGATCGCCATCGTGTTCATGGATTCCGGCTTCCGCCGGAATGACGGCGAAGGTTGCACCAGCCAAGTGCGTTACCCATCTGATACAGCGACGCCGCAACCAACGGTGGACATTTGCATCGGTCTGGAGAACGAAGCACAACGATGGCGGATCTCTATTCACAGCTGGGCGTGAAGCGCGACGCGGGCGAGGCCGAGATCAAGAAGGCCTACAGGAAGCTCGCCAAGGAGCTTCACCCGGACAAGAACAAATCCAATCCCGACGCTTCGGAGCGCTTCTCCAAGGTCACCCGCGCCTACGATATCCTCACCGACAAGGGCAAGCGCGCCCGCTACGACCGCGGCGAGCTCGACGAGGAGGGCAATCCGCGTTCTCCCTTCGGCTATGGCGGCGGCGGCGGCGGGCGTCCCGGCGCCGGACCGGGCGGCGCCGGATTCGGCCGGGCTCCGGGCCCCGATTTCGGCGGCGGCGAGGAGATCGACCTGTCGGACCTGTTCGACGGCCTGTTCGGAGGTAATGCGGGCCAGCGCCGGGGCTCGCCCGGAGGCTTCGGAGGCTTCGGCGGGTTCGGCACCCGCCGTCCGCCGCCGCCCCCTCAAAAGGGGGGCGACACCGCCTACCGGCTTCCGATCAGCTTCGAGGACGCCGCCGCGCTGCGCGAGCAGAGGGTCACCCTCGCCGGCGGCAAGACGGTGTCGATCAAGCTTCCGCCCGGGGTCGAGGAGGGGACGAAGATCCGGCTCGCCGGCCAGGGTCAGGCCGGCGCCGGCGGCAATGGCGACGCGATCGTCGCCATCTCGATCAAGCCGCACCGCTTCTTCACCCGCGACGGCGACAATATCCGCCTCGACCTGCCGATCTCGCTCGACGAGGCCGTGCTCGGCGCCAAGGTCAAGGTCCCGACCGTCGACGGGCCGGTGATGCTGAGCGTCCCCGCCGGCACCAGCTCGGGCAAGGTCCTCCGCCTCAAGGGCAAGGGCTTCACCGCCAAAAGCGGGCAGCGCGGCGACCAGCTGGTCACACTGATGATCGACCTCCCGGCCGGAGACGAGGAGCTCTCCCGCTTCGTCGAGGGCTGGAGCCGCAAGGGCAAGGGAAACCCGAGGGCGGGGCTGGGCGTCTAGCCCTTTCATGGAGAGTCGGCGCGAGCTCAGGCAGATTAATTCCTCCCCGAGCTTGCTCGGGGAGGGGGACCGCGCGGAGCGCGGTGGAGGGGTCGTCCTGAGTCCGAATTACCCCTCCACCACGTCGCTTCGCGCCGCGGTCCCCCTCCCCGAGACAAGCTCGGGGAGGAATTAAGAGGCGCCCGTGCAGGACATCTCCCCCGAATCGCCGGAAGCCAGGCGCAGGAGGCTCGCCCGGACCCGCGCCCGCCTCGGCAACATGCGCAACAAGATGAAGCCGGGCCAATATCCGTTCGAGGTGATCAAGCGGGTCGCGGTCGGGGTCTATAACGACGGCTTCATCCACGCCGGCAACCTCGCCTACCTCGCCCTGATGTCGCTCTTCCCGTTCGTCATCGTCGCCGCCGCCGTCGCCCGCATCTTCGGCCAGACCGAGGAGGGGCTGGCCGCGGTCAACGGAATCCTCCAGACGATGCCGCCCGACGTCGCCGACGTGCTCAGGAAGCCGATCGGCGACGTGATCAGCGCCCGTTCCGGAAGCCTGCTCTGGCTCGGGGCGGTCGTCGGCCTGTGGACCACCGGCAGCTTCATCGAGACGATCCGCGACATCATCCGCCGCGCCTACGGGGTCACGTTCAGCCGGCCTTTCTGGGAATATCGGCTGGGCTCGGTGGGGATGATCATCGGCGCGGTGATCATCGCCATGGTCGCCTTCAGCCTCTCGGTGCTTCTGTCGGGCGTCCAGCAGCTCATCGTCGGCCTGATCCCGCGCGGCGAGGATCTGGTCGGGCTGTTCACCCTGTTCCGCGTGGTCCCGGCGCTGATGCTGTTCGGTGCGCTCTACCTGATCTTCTACTCGCTGACCCCGAAACGCTACCGGACCAAGGGCTGCCCGAAATGGCCGGGGCCCTTGTTCGTCACCCTCTGGTGGCTCGCGACCACCGCC
>DASQJV010000410.1:0-6584 GCA_035630855.1 Allosphingosinicella sp.
CTGGTTCAGGCGCTGGATGCCGTTGGCATCGTCCGAATGGACGATGGCACAGGCCCCGGCGCGGTCGACCAGCGGGATATTCTCCTTGATCCCGTCATAGCTTTCCATCTTGAAGCCGTACCAGTCGGCCCACATCGCCGAGCAGACCCCGTTCGCCTTGAGCAAATCGGCGATCTTGTAGCTTTCGACGGCGTGGTGGAAGGCGGCGACCTTGTAGCCGAACTCCTTGGCCATATCCATGATGTTGGCCATCTCGTCGGCGCGGTAGCAATGGTTCTGGACCAGGATCTCGCCGGCGAGGACCCCGCGCAGAGTGTCCATGGCGAGGTCGCGGCCCGGCATCTCGCCGCCGTTGCGCTCGTAATTGTCCCACTTGCGCTTGTATTCGGCGCCCCTCGCCCAAGTCTGGCGCATCAGGGCGATGTTGGCCATCCGGCTTCCGGGCATCTGGTTGCGGCCGCCGTAGACCCGCTTGGGATTCTCGCCGCAGGCCATCTTCAGCGAATAAGGCGCGCCGGGGAACTTCATCCCCTGCATCGTCCGGGCGGGAACGTTCTTCAAGGTCACCCCGCGGCCGCCGAACAGGTTGGCCGAGCCGGGAAGGATGTGGAGGCTGGTCACCCCGCCGTTGACCAGGGCGCGGCTGAAGCCCGGATCGTGCGGCCAGACGCTGTGCTCGGCCCAGACCTCGGGCCGGACCGGCCCGGTCACCTCGTTGCCGTCCTGATGGGCCTCGACCGAGGGGCTCGGATAGTCGCCGAGGTGGCTGTGGATGTCGATCACCCCGGGGGTGACCCATTTGCCGGCCGCGTCGATCCGGGTCGCGCCCTCCGGGATCGCCGTGTCGGGCCCGCCGACGGCCTGGACGAGCCCGTCGGCCAGGATCACCACGCCATTGGCGATCCGCCCGCCCTCGCCGTCGAACACCGTCGCCCCGGTGATCGCCGTCACCGCGCCCGGATAGGGCTTGTAGGTCGAGGGGAAGGGGTCCCTCGAATAGGTCCTGGGCGGAGTCCGGGGCGTCTGGGCCGACGCCGTCCGCGGCTTCTCGTCATGGGTACAGGCGGAAATCAGGGCGGCCAGGCAAGCGGCCGCGCAAAGGCTGAGGCGCATCGAGGTCCTTCTCGTCAGGTCTCTTTGGTTTCGGGCTTGGTTTCGCGGTCCGGGAACAGGCCGGCGTCCTGGCCGCGGTCGCCGCCGACCTCCTTGTAGCCGGCGAGCTCCTCGCGGTCGTCGTCGCGCAGGGTGTCGAGATGCATCCAGCGCTTGACGATCGGCGAGACCAGAAGCACGGCCACGGCGGCGCCGATGCTGATCCAGCCGAACATCTCGTAGATTTCGAGCAGGCCCGCCTTGCTCATCTCGCCGTCATGGCCGCCGGTCGCCTCGCCGATCTTGCCGGCGACGAAATTGCCGACCGCGGTCATGTAGAACCAGGCGCCCATGATCAGCGAGGCGAGGAAAGACGGAGCGAGCCGGTTCATCGCCGACAGCCCCACCGGCGACAGGCACAGCTCGCCGGTCGTCGCGAGCAGATAATAGAGGAAGACGAAGATGACCGGAGTCATCGCGGCGAGGCCGTAGGCTTCCGCGCCCCAGACCAGGATGAGGTTGGCGAGGCCCATCTGGGCGAGCGCGAGGCCGAATTTGGCGGGAGCGGAGGGCTCCTTGCCGCGACGGGCGAGCGACACCCACAGGCCGGCGAAAAGCGGCGCCATGAGGATGATGTAGATCGGGTTGATCGACTGGAAGATGGACGCCGGGACCCCGGAGCGATCCACGAACCGGTCGGTGAACAGGTTCATCGACCCGCCCGCCTGCTCGAACAGGCCCCAGAAGAGCGGGTTGAGGCTGATCAGGAACAGGATCGCATACATCCGGTCGCGCGGATGGTCCTCCCGGCTCATCTTCTCCATCACCATCACCGCGAGGATGAGCCCGAAGCCGACGATCGCGATCCAGGCGCCCAGCGGCATTCCGCCGAAGGCGGTCTCGCTCGCGATGCCGAGCCCGAGGAAGGCGGCGACCGGGAGCACGAGCATGAGGGCGAGACCCACATACATCAGGGTGCGCCGGCCGCTCGGCGCGGCGCCGAGGGAGCCGTAGGGAAGCTGGAAGGTCGCGACGAGCACGACATAGCCGAGCAGCAGGATTCCCGAGGCGAGCAGGAGATTCTGGATGACGTCCTGATATTGGACCAGGGCCCAGATCACCGCGACGGCGCCGAGGCCGACCGCGTAGAGCGTCCATTCCTTCCCGGCCGTGAGGGGCCTGGGAGCTTCGCCGGCGCCGCGCAGGGCGCTCTTGCCGAGCACGAAGACGGCGAGGCCGGCGAGCATTCCGATCCCGGCGAGGCCGAAGCCCCAGCCCCAGCCGATCGTCTGGCCGAGATAGCCGACGAGGATCGTGCCGATCGCCGCGCCGAGGTTAATGCCCATGTAGAAGATCGTGTAGGCGCCGTCGCGGCGGATGTCGGTGAGCTTGTAGAGCTGGCCGACCATCACCGAGATGTTCGCCTTGAGGAAGCCCGAGCCGACGATGATGAAGGCGAGCGCCGCCCAGAACACGTTGATCGTCGCATCGTTCTGGCCGCCGACCCCTTCGACCGCCATCAGGCTGTGCCCCGCCGCGAGCAGAAGCCCGCCGAACAGCACCGCCTTGCGCTGGCCGAGATAACGGTCGGCGAGATAGCCGCCGAGGACCGGCGTGATGTAGACGAGGCTGGTATAGGCCCCGTAGATCAGGTTCGACTTGGAATCGTTGAACAGCCAGTGCTGGGTCAGGTAGAAGATCAGCAGGGCGCGCATGCCGTAGTAGGAGAAGCGCTCCCACATCTCGGCGAAGAAGAGCATGTAGAGGCCCTTGGGGTGCCCGGCGAACTCGGGCTCGCGCTGGATGGCGATCTTTGCGCCGACGGCGAGGAACACGCCGAGAAGGACGACCGCGATGACCGCGATCCAGTCCCCTTCGGCCCACAGCGAAACCGGTTTGAACCCCGTCATGACTACCCTCTCCCTGGAGCGCGGCCGTGCCGCCGCTGCTCAAGGGGCGGGACACTAGCGGCGAAAACGCCGATGTGAAGCCGATTGTTGCGAAGCCGTCCGGCTGCTAGCGCCGCCGCCCATGTTCAACGACCTGTCCTCGCTCCTCTCCTACCTGGCGACACGCCGCTCCTGCCGGCCTCGCGACCTCGTCGAGCCCGGCCCGGACGAGGCCCAGCTTCGCCGGATCCTGGAGATAGCGGCCCGCTCGCCGGACCACGGCAAGCTCTTTCCCTGGCGCTTCGTCCATGTCGCGAAGGACCGGCGGGCCGCCTTCGCCGAGATGCTCCAGGCCGCCTATCGGGACTCCAGGCCGTCGCCGCCCGCCCGGGCCGAGATCGAGGCCGTTCAGCGCTTCGCCACCCAGGCGCCCGAGCTCGTCATCCTCCTCTCCAGCCCGATCGAGGGCCACAAGATCCCGGCCTGGGAGCAGGAGCTGTCCTGCGGCGCCGTCGCCATGAACCTCCTCCACGCCGCCGCCGCCTTGGGCTTCGGCGGCGGCTGGGTGACCGGCTGGGCCGCTTACTCGCCGGCGGTGATCGAGGCGCTGGGAGGAGGGGCGCCGGAACGGATCGCCGGATTCTTCTTCCTCGGAACGGGGAGCGTCGAGCTGGAGGAGCGGCCGAGGCCGGTGATCGAGGAGGTGGTGAGGGAGTGGTGACCTCTCGTCCTCCCCATCGCCAGATGGGGAGGGGGACCACGTGCAACGTGGTGGAGGGGTAGATGGCGCCCACCCAGGCGAATCGGGCGCGTAACCTCGGCTTCCGAAGCAGCCACCCCTCCACCACACTTCGTGTGGTCCCCCTCCCCATCTCGCGATGGGGAGGACAAGCGCCTTGACCGCAGCACTGTATTAGATCACTATAGCGCCGTGTCCGAAGAACGCCCCGTCTACCTCCGCCTGCGCGATACGATCGCGGCCATGATCCTCGAAGGACGAGTCGGCGACGGCGATCCGCTTCCGTCGGTGAGGAGCCTCGCCGCCGAGTTCGGCGCCAATCCGCTGACCGTCGCCAAGGCCTATCAGAGCTTCCAGGACGAGGGCCTGGTGCTGGTCAGGCGCGGAGTCGGCATGTTCGTTGCCGCCGGCGCCACCGACCGGCTCCGCAAGGCGGGCCGCGACGACTTCCTCAACCACCGCTGGCCCGAGATCGCCGCCCAGATCCGCCGACTCGGCCTCAGCGCCGAGGAGCTTCTGGAGCGGACTCCGGCCTGAGCGTCACCCCCGGCGCGTCATCCCGACACAATTGACACCATTTCCCCCGGTCCGCGGCATCGCCCGGACACGGGCGGCGGCGAGAAAGGCGATGCGGCTCCGGTCGGCGGCGTATTGCCCCCTCCGCTCGCCGGCCGGAGCCGCATCCGGTCTCAGGTCAAAGGACGACGACGAACATGCATCCGGTCCGAGCCTTCTTCGCCTCGCTGTCGATGAGCCTGCTGGTGCTGACCCTGAGCTATCAGGCGTCGGCCATCCCGGCGGCGATGACTCCGCCGACGCCGGCTCCGAAGAGCGACGCCTGGATGGATCGCGCCTCGGCGGTCAAGGCGAAGAAGGGCCAGGACAAGGACGACATGTCCGAGCTCGCTCCGCTGCTCAGCGTTTCGTGAACCGTGGCCCGGCCGGGACCCGTCGAACCGTGGCTTCGACGGAATCCCGAGCCGGGGTCCCGGGGGGTGAAGAAGGGAGCCCTTCACCCCCCGGAATAACCGTCTAGGCCGCCGCCGTCCGCTCCCTGATCCGCCGCTCGAGGATGACGAGCGGCATCGCGCCGTCCTTCAATATCTCGTGGAACCGCTTGAGGTCGAAGCGGCGGCCGAGCGCCTTCCGGGCCTCGGCGCGGGCCCGGGTCCAGGCCATGTGGCCGACCTTGTAGCTGCACGCCTGGCCGGCCTGGGTGCAGTAGCGCTCGACCTCGCGCTGCGATCGCGGCCGGGCGAAGCCGGTGGTGGCGACGAGATAGTCGGTCGCCTTCTCCCGGCTCCAGCGCTGCGAATGGAGCCCGGTGTCGACGACCAGCCGGGCCGCCCGGAACAGGAAGGACTGGAGGTAGCCGGCCCGCTCGAGCGGGGTCGCATAGGCGCCGAGCTCGTCGGCGAGCTGCTCGGCATAGAGCGCCCAGCCCTCGCTATAGGCGCTGAAGCCGCCGACCTTCCTCAGCATCGGTATGTCCTTCGATTCCTGGGACAGGCTCGCCTGGAGGTGATGGCCCGGCGTGCCCTCGTGATAGGTCAGCGCCGGAAGCGAATATTTCGGCCAGTCGCCGGTGTCCTTGAGGTTGATGAAGTAGATGGCCGGCCTCGAGCCGTCCAGCGAGGCGCGGTTGTAATAGCCGTTGGAGGCGCCGTCCTGGATCTCGGGCGGCACCCGCCTTATCTCGAGCGGGGCGTTGGGCAGGGTCGTGAAGGCGGCGGGAAGCCGGGCGTCCATCGCCTTCGCGCTCTGGTTGAGGCCGGCGATCAGCTCGGCCCGGCCCTCGTCGCTGTTCGGATAGACTTGCGACGGAGCGACGTTGAGCGCCGCCAGCCGTTCGCCGACGCTTCCGCGGGTGAAGCCCTGGCTCCTCAGGATCCTGTCGAGCTGGGCGCTGATCTCGGCCACCTGGCGAAGGCCCATCCGGTGGACCTCGGCCGGGGTGAAGCGGGTCGTGGTCGCCTGCTCGAGCGCGACCGCGTAGATCTCGTCGCCATGGGGAACCCGCCAGATGCCGTCGCCGGCCTGGCTCAGCGGCTTGAGTTCGCGGAGGAGGGCCATCTGCCGGTCGAGCGCCGGATAGACCTGCTCCTCGACGATCCTCGACGCCCGCCGCTCCCAGCGTCCCTCGATGTCCTTCGCCTTGGCCCGCCTGGCCAGCGACTGGACGATCGAGCTGTCCTCGGCTTTCTGCCCGCGAAGCTTGGCCATCTGGCCGAGCGTCAGGTCGAGCGACCAGGCCGGGGCGAGATAGCCGCGCGCCGCCTCGATCCGCTGCATCGCGCTGTCCTGGTCGAGCGCGACGGCGAAGGCCTCGAGTCGAGACAGATAGGCCTCGGCGTCGTCTTTCCTATTGATGACGTGGGCGGTGTTGAGGAAGTCCGGGACCGAGAAATAGGCTCCGCCCTGCTGGAAGATCCGGTAGGGGCGGATGGCGCTGTCGAGCCCGAAGCGCTGCGGCGCCACGGTCGAATTGGTCAGCGAATAGGTGACGACCTCGAGGTTGAGCCGGGCCGCCGGCGACAGGGCGTTGCGGTCGACCGCCGCGAGCTCGGCCAGCGCCGCCTTGTTCTGCGCCAGGACGCTCGCCCGATAGGCGAGGGTGCGCGGGCTCAGCCGGCTCTTGAGGCCGGCATTGGCATCCTTGTCGAGGCCGAGCGAGGTCGCCTGCTCCGGGGAGCGCTGGACCTGCTGCTGGAAGATCCGCTCGAACAGGGCGTTGAGGGCGGAGTCGCCGGATCCGGTCCGGGACTGGGCCGGAGCGGCGGCGGGAAGGGCGGCGGCGACGGCCGCGGCGCCCGACGAGGCGATGAAGGTGCGACGATCCAAGGCTGGGCTCCCGATTTGACCGG
>DASQJV010000411.1:0-3326 GCA_035630855.1 Allosphingosinicella sp.
TTGCCGTCGGCGACGACAACGAAACTTCTGTGCGGAACCTGCATCGCTCTCTCCTTCTTCGCCCGACCAACTCCCGAATCGCGGCGATGGTTGCCATGCCCGCGCCGCCGCCCTAGCTCGACGAACATGCGCATCCTCCTCACCAACGACGACGGCGTGAACGCGACCGGCCTCAAGGTGCTCGAGAGGATCGCCCGGCTCTTTTCGGACGACATCTGGATCGTCGCCCCGACCGAGGAGCAATCGGGCGCCGGCCATTCGCTCACCCTCAGCCGGCCGGTGCGGCTGAGGAAGCTCGGCGAGCGCCGCTGGTGCGTCACCGGCACCCCGACCGACGCGGTGATGATGGCGGTGGCGCATGTGATGAAGGACGAGCCGCCCGACCTCGTCCTCTCCGGAGTCAATCGCGGCGCCAATCTCGGCGAGGACGTCACTTATTCGGGGACCGTCTCGGCGGCGATGGAAGGCGCGATGGCGGGCTATCCGGCGATCGCCCTCAGCCAGGTCTCCGCGAGGGAGGCGATGGGCGACACCGTCCCCTTCGCCGCGGCCGAGGCCTGGGCGGAACGGGCGCTCCGGCCGATCATCGAGGGCGGGATGGCGCCGCGCACCCTCGTCAACGTCAACTTCCCGGCGCTGCCCGCCGAGGCGATCAAGGGCATCCGGGTCGCCCGGCAGGGGCGGCACGATTACGGCCGGCTCCGGATCGTCGAGCGCAAGGATCCGCGCGGCTTCGACTATTTCTGGTTCGGGCTCGCGCCGATGGTCGAGACTCCGGGCCATTCGACCGACCTGGAAGTGGTCGCCGACGGCTATGTCGCCGTCACCCCGCTCCACCTCGACCTCACCCACACGCCCTCGCTTGAGCGGCTGGCGGGGATCTACGGCTGATGCGCCGGCGCCCGCGCGGACCCGACGAGATCCACATGCGGCGCCGCGGCCGGCTGCCGGTCTGGGCTCAGCTCGGCTGGCGGGCCGGCCTCGTCGTCGGGCTGCTCGTCTTCACAATCGCGCTTCACTGGATCGAGCGCGACGGCCTCAAGGACAATTACGACGGCCATATCAGCTTCCTCGACGTCCTCTATTTCACGATGATCAGCATCACCACGACGGGCTATGGCGACATCGTCCCGGTGGCGACCAACACGCGGATGTTCGATGCCCTCGTCGTCACCCCGATCCGGATCTTCTTCGTCCTCATCTTCATCGGCACCGCCTACACGTTCGTGTTCAGGCGCACCTGGGACAAATGGCGTATGAAAAGGCTTCAGCGGACCCTTTGCGACCATGTCGTGGTCGCCGGCTTCGGAACCAGCGGCTCGGAGGCGGTGGACGAGCTCATCGCCCGAGGCACTCCGGCGGAGGACATCGTCGTCATCGACGCCAGCGAGGAGGCGCTGGAGCGTGCCGAATCGCTCGGCTGCGCGATCGTCGACGCCGACGCGACCCGGGACAAGACCCTCCAGGCCGTCCACATCCAGCGCGCCCGGGCGATGATCGTCACCGCCGGTCGCGACGACACCTCGATCCTGATCACCCTGACCGCGCGCCACCTCGCTCCGGACCTTCCGATCAGCATCGCGGTGAGGAACGAGGACAATGAGCTGCTCGCCCGCCAGGCCGGAGCGACGACGGTGATCAATCCGGTCAGCTTCGCCGGGCTCCTGCTCGCCGGCTCGACCCAGGGGCTTCACATCTCCGACTATATCGCCGACCTCGCCTCCTCCAGCGGCCGGGTGAAGCTGTCGGAGCGGGTGGTGAAGGACGATGAATGCGGCAAGCCGCTCGCCGACCTCGCCAGGGGCCTGGGAGTCCGCATCTACCGCGACGGCACCCCCTACGGCTTCTGGGAGCCCGAGGCCCAGGCGCTCCGGCCGGGGGACTGCATCGTCGAGATCCTGCCGACGGCGGAGAAGGAAGCGGAGCTAGGGTGACGCCGAAACCCTCTCCCCTGAAACACGGGAGAGGGTGAGAAGGGCCAGAGCCGCCATTGCCGCGAAACCCGCGCCGGCCAGGAACGTCGCCGCCGGGCCCATGCCGTCCCACAGCAGCCCCGCCGTCACGCTCGCCGCGAGCATGGCGAGGCCGGTGGCGAGGTTGAACAGGCCGAAGGCGGAGCCGCGCAGGGCGGCGGGCGAGCGGTCGGCGACGAGCCTGGCGAGCAGGCCCTGGCTGAGCCCCATGTGCAGGCCCCAGAGCGCGATCGCGGCGAAGGCCACGGTCAGTCCGGGGACCAGGGCGAGCAGCAGGTCGGCGGCGGCGAGCAATGCGAGGCTCGCCAGCAGCAGCCCCCTGGTCCCGAAGCGGTCCGAGGCGATCCCGGCCGGATAAGCGGAGGCCGAATAGACGAGGTTCATCACCACCAGCACCGCCGGCGCCGCCCAGAGCGGAAGCCCCTCGCCCGACGCCTTGAGGATCAGGAAGGCCTCGCTGAACCGGGCGAGGGTGAAGAGGATGCCGATCCCGACCAGCGCCCAATAGGCGCTCTCGAGGCGCTTCAGGTCGGCGAGCCGGAGCGGCGTCCGGGCCTCGGCGCCGGCGGCGGCCGGAGGCTCCTCGACGGCGAGCAGGACGATAAGGACGGCCGCCGCGGCCGGGACGAGCGCGATCCAGAAGACGGCCCGGATGTCGTTGGCGAGCGCCAGCATCAGGCCGATGGCGACGAGCGGCCCGGCGAAGGCGCCGGCCGTGTCCATCGACTGCCTGAGGCCGAAGGCCCGGCCGCGGATTTCGGAGGGAGTCACGTCGGCGATCAGGGCGTCTCGAGGAGCGCCCCTGATGCCTTTGCCGATCCGGTCGGCGAAGCGCGCCGCGAGCACCGCCGCGGCTCCGCCGGCGAGCGGGAAAAGCGGCTTGGACAAGGCCGCGAGCCCGTAGCCGAGCAGGATCAGCGGCTTGCGCCTTCCGAGCCGGTCGGAGATCCAGCCCGAGAAGACCTTGGTGATCGAGGCGGTCGATTCGGCGATTCCGTCGATCAGCCCGACCATGGCGACGCTGATCCCGAGCGTTCCGACCATGAACAGCGGCAGCAAAGCGTGGACGATCTCGGACGACAGGTCCATCGCCAGGCTGACGAAGCCGAGCGCGATCACGCTTCGGTGGAGGGTGGGGCGCGGTGTCACGGGATCGGCTTCATCGCACTGGCCTTCCTGCAATCCTCCCCCCGGATTCCCGGGGGAGGGGGACCATGCGAAGCATGGTGGAGGGGTTCTTGCAGACTCCCCAGAACCCCTCCACCGCGCTTCGCGCGGTCCCCCTCCCCCGGAAAGCCGGGGGAGGATTTAAGAAGAGGCTACCCCCGCCCCTCCGCCTTCACCGACAGCTCG
>DASQJV010000412.1:0-2842 GCA_035630855.1 Allosphingosinicella sp.
TCCTATGCGCGCCAAGACCATGGATGACCCCGCGATCCGCATCGAATCGCTCGCCAAAGTCTATGCGGGCGGCAAACGAGCGCTCGACAATGTGAGCTTCGACGTCCCGCGCGGCCAGATTTTTGGGCTGCTCGGTCCCAATGGCGCGGGCAAATCGACCCTGATCAACATCCTCGCCGGACTGGTCGTGAAGACCGGCGGCCAGGTGACGATCTGGGGCTTCGACATCGCCGAGCACCCCCGCAACGCCAAATTGTCGATCGGCGTCGTCCCCCAGGAAATCCTGTTCGACCCGTTCTTCACGCCCCGGGAAGCGCTGGAGCTGCAGGCCGGGCTGTATGGCGTGCCCAAGGAACGGCGGATAACCGACGAACTGCTCGCCGCAATGCATCTGACCGACAAGGCCAATGCTTATTCGCGGACCCTGTCCGGTGGCATGAAGCGGCGGCTGCTGGTCGCCAAGGCGATGGTCCATTCGCCGCCGATCCTGGTGCTCGATGAGCCGACGGCCGGCGTCGACGTCGAATTGCGCCAGCAATTGTGGGCCTATGTCCGGCAGCTCAACGGCGAAGGGGTGACGATCGTCCTCACCACACATTATCTCGAGGAAGCGGAAAATCTCTGCGACCGGATCGCGATCATCAACCACGGCCGCCTCATCGCCAACGAGACGACCCGGACCCTGGTCGGAATGGCCCAGGAGAAAGCGGTGGAGGTGACGGTCGACCGCGACATCGCGGCCCTTCCCGACGCCAGCTGCTTCGAGAAGATCGACCTGATGGGCGAGAGGACCCTCGCCATCACCTACCGCAAGGACAAGGTGAACGCCGGCGAGGTGCTCGCCGCCTTGCAGCGCGACGGCTTGGGAATCGTCGACGTCTCCACCCGGGAGGCGGACCTCGAGGACGTTTTCCTCAACCTGACGCGGGCGTCCGATGCGGCGGGGTGAAAAAACGGAGGCCGTGCCGTTGAAGAGCACCGTTCGTCCTGAGCCTGTCGAAGGGCCTTTCTTCCTTTCCTCGAAGCGAAGGGGAAGAGGAGGGCTTCGACAGGCTCAGCCCGAACGGCTCGATATCTGCCCGTGAGCGGTCAAGCCCACCAATTCGACGTCGTCGTCATCGGCTCGGGCGCGGCAGGCCTCTCCGCTGCCCTCACCCTGGCGCCACACCTCAAGGTCGCCGTGCTCGCCAAGGGCGCCCTCTCCTCCGGCTCGACGGCGCTCGCGCAGGGCGGGATCGCCGCGGTGCTCGAGCCCGGCGACACGTTCGAGAGCCATATCGAGGACACGATCGTCGCCGGGGCGGGGCTCAACCGTCGCGAGACGGTGGAGTTCGTCGTCGAGAGCGCTCCTGCGGCGATCGAGCGGCTGGCGGCGCTCGGGGTCCCGTTCAACAAGGGCGAGGAGGCCGGCTGGCACCTGACCCGCGAGGGCGGCCACAGCCACCGCCGCATCGTCCATGTCGCCGACGCCACCGGCTGGGCGGTCCAGCAGGCTCTCGAGAAAGCCGCCGCGGAGCATCCCAACATCGAGCTGATCCCCGACCGGGTCGCCATCGACCTCGTCACCGGCCGCCACACGGTCTCCGGCTCGGAGGACGGGCGAGTGCGAGGCGTCTACGCCCTCGACCGGGCCACCGGCCATGTCGAGACCTTCACCGGCCGGGCGACGATCCTGGCCAGCGGCGGAGCGAGCCGGGCCTGGCTCTATTCGACCAATCCGCGCGGCTCGACCGGCGACGGGATCGCCATGGCCTGGCGGGCGGGCTGCCGGGTTGCGAACATGGAGTTCAACCAGTTCCACCCGACCTGCCTCTACCACCATGACGTCAAGAACTTCCTGATCACCGAGGCGATGCGCGGGGAGGGGGGGAAGCTCAAGCTGCCGAGCGGCGTCAAGGGTGGGGGCCGCCGCTTCATGAAGCGCTTCGACCCGCGCGAGGAGCTGGCGCCGCGCGACATCGTCGCCCGCGCCATCGACCACGAGCTGAAGCGGCTCGGGCTCGACTATGTCCATCTCGACATCAGCCACCGCGATCCGGAGTTCATCCGCGAGCATTTCCCGACCATCGCCGCCCGGCTCGCCGAGCCCGACATCGGCATCGACATCACCCGCGAGCCGATCCCCGTCGTCCCCGCCGCCCATTATACCTGCGGGGGCGTGATGACCGACCTCGACGGCCGAACCGACGCCGAGGGTCTTTACGCCGCCGGCGAGGTGACGATGTCGGGCCTCCACGGCGCCAACCGCTTGGCCTCCAACTCGGTGCTCGAATGCCTGGTCTTCGGAGTCGCCGCGGCCGAGCATATCAATTCGAACTGGGAGGACCTCCCGCCGCCGCCGGCGATCCGGCCCTGGGACGAGAGCCGGGTCACCGATTCCGACGAGGAGGTCGTCGTCCACCACAATTGGCGCGAGATCCGCCGCTTCATGTGGGATTATGTCGGGATCGTCAGGACGACGAAACGGCTTGAGCGCGCCCTCAACCGGATCAACCTGCTCAGGCAGGAGACCCACGATTATTACCGCCACTTCCGGGTCACCGCCGACCTCGTCGAGCTCCGCAACCTCGTCGAGGTCGCCGAGCTGATCGTGCGCTCGGCGCTGGCCCGCAAGGAGAGCCGCGGGCTTCACTACACGCTCGATTATCCCGAGATGCTGCCCGAGGCGGTCGACACGGTGCTGGTGCCTTAGAGCGGCGAGCTTTCAGGTTGAATCGTCATCCCGGACTTGATCCGGGATCCACCTTCTTCAACGCATTTGAATCCAAGAGAAAGGTGGATGCCGGATCAGGTCCGGCATGACGAACACAAGCGCCATCTAAACACTCGCTGCTCTAGAAAT
>DASQJV010000413.1:0-7377 GCA_035630855.1 Allosphingosinicella sp.
GATAGGTGTGCGCGCCGCACTTCTTGCCGATCAGCAGCGAGTCGCACTGCGTGTGGTTGCGCGCGCCTTCGGCGCTGCGTTCCACCTTGACCAGGCCGCGATACGCGTTCTGCCCGCGGCCGGCGCTGATGCCCTTGGAGACGATGGTCGAACGGCTGTTCTTGCCGATGTGGATCATCTTGGTGCCGGTGTCGGCCTGCTGCATGTTGTTGGTGAGGGCGACCGAATAGAATTCGCCGACGCTGTCCTCGCCCTGGAGGATGCAGGAGGGATATTTCCAGGTGATGGCGGAGCCGGTCTCGACCTGGGTCCAGCTGATCTTCGAGCGGGCGCCGCGGCAGGCGCCGCGCTTGGTGACGAAATTGTAGATTCCGCCGAGCCCGTTGGCGTCGCCGGGATACCAGTTCTGGACGGTCGAATATTTGATCTCGGAATCGTCGAGGGCGACCAGCTCGACGACGGCGGCGTGGAGCTGGTTCTCGTCGCGCATCGGCGCGGTGCAGCCTTCCAGGTAGGAAACGTAGCTGCCCTTGTCGGCGACGATCAGGGTGCGCTCGAACTGGCCGGTGTTGGCGGCGTTGATCCGGAAATAGGTGCTGAGCTCCATCGGGCAGCGCACCCCTTCGGGGATGTAGACGAAGGTGCCGTCGGAGAAGACCGCGCTGTTGAGGCAGGCGAAGTAATTGTCGCGCTGGGGAACCACCGAGCCGAGATATTTGCGGACGAGGTCGGGATATTCGCGGACCGCCTCGGAGATGGAGAGGAAGATGACTCCGGCCCGCTTCAGCTCCTCGCGGAAGGTGGTGGCGACGGAGACGGAGTCGAACACGGCGTCGACCGCGACCTTGCGCGCGCCCTCGACCCCGGCGAGCACCTTCTGCTCCTCGATCGGGATCCCGAGCTTCTCGTAGGTGCGGCGGATCTCGGGGTCGAGCTCGTCCAGCGAGGCAAGCGTCGGCTTCGCCTTGGGCTCGGCGTAATAATAAGCGTTCTGGAAATCGATCGGCGGGATGTCGAGCTTGGCCCAGGTGACCTCCTCCATGGTCAGCCAGGCGCGGTACGCCTTGAGCCGCCATTCGAGCATCCACTGGGGCTCGTTCTTCTTGGCCGAGATGAAGCGGACCGTGTCCTCGTTGAGGCCCTTGGGCGCGAAATCCTGCTCGATGTCGGAGGTGAAGCCCCATTCGTAGCTGGACGCGCGGTCGACCGCCTCCTGGGCCTCGCGGTTGCGGATGTCGGTCATCGTGAATCCGCCTCGGTCTCAACACCGTTCGGGCTGAGCCTGTCGAAGCCCTCCCCTCTCGGCCCAGCGAAGGAAAGGCCTTCGACAAGCTCAGGCCGAACGGGGGACTGAGACAGTTGGGACAAGGACACGGCCGCCAAAGCCCCGCGAACCGCGTCGTTGGCGGCGTTGAGGTGGGGCTTGACCCGGCAGCTGCCCTCGAGCGCGCAATCGTGGATCGAGCCTTCAATGCAGTTGGTCATGGCGATCGGCCCCTCGACCGCCTCGATGATGTCGGCGAGGCTGATCCCGCTCGCCGCCCGGGCGAGGCGGAAGCCGCCGCCGCTCCCCCGGGCCGATTCGAGCAGTCCGGCTGAGGCGAGCCGTCCCATCACCTTCTGGGCGGTGGGCAGAGGCACCCCGGTCTCCTCGGCGAGCAGGCCGGCCGACAGCCTGGCGTCCGCGGGATGGCGGGCGGCGGCGGCCATCATGACCACGGCATAATCGGCAAGGGAGGTGAGGCGCATGAGCTAATCGGACCGTATCGTTCCGATTGGCATGTGGCCGGGATCGGCGGTGGAATCAAGGGCGGTGCGGCACGAAATTCGGCGATTGCCTCCCGGGGCCGGGTTGCGCATGAGTCGCGGCTCGCTCGCGAAGAGCCCTGGGGGAATTCATGCCGCGCCGGCTCGCCGCCTTTCTCCTGCTTGTCCTGGCTGGCGCTCCGGCCGCGGCGGGCGAGCGCGAGTTCGAGACGGCGCTGGGGGATTTCCGCAAGCTCCACCGGTCGGAGATGAAGCGCTCGGGCATCGCCGGGAGCAGCTTCTACGCGATTCGCGACGGGCGGGTCGTCGCCGCCGACCATCTCGGCGAGCAGGACGCGGAGGCGCATGTCCCGGTCGATTCGAGGACCATCTATCACTGGGCCTCGATCACCAAGACGATGACCGGGATCGCGATCCTGCAGCTTCGCGACCGGGGGCTGCTGGCGCTCGACGACCCGATCGTCCGCTACGTGCCCGAGCTCGCCAGGGTGCATAATCCGTTCGGGGACAGTGGCAAGATCACGATCCGCCAGCTGATGAGCCACAGTGCCGGCTTCCGCGGCGGCACCTGGCCGTGGCGCGAGCATGCGTGGCAGCCGTTCGAGCCGAAGAGCTGGGCGCAGCTGGAGGCGATGCTTCCCTACACAAGGGTGGAGTTCGAGCCGGGCAGCCGGTTCAGCTATTCCAATCCGGGGATCGTCTATCTCGGCCAGGTCATCGAGCGGCTGTCGGGCGAGGATTTCGAAATCTATGTCGACAAGAACATCCTCAAGCCGCTCGGCATGCATATGAGCTATTTCGACAGGACCCCGCCGCACCTGCTGAGGCACCGCTCGCACAGCTATCACATCAGGGACGGCAGGCGCGTGACGGCGCCGTTCGACGTCGATACCGGAGTGACGGTGTCGAACGGCGGGCTCAACGCGCCGATGCCCGACATGGCGAGATATGTCGCCTTCCTGCTCGGCGATCCGGCGCGCGCGGCCGAATACGAACTGGTGCTGAAGCGGTCCTCGCTGGAGGAGATGTGGCGGCCCGTGATCCCGGCGGGCGCGGATTTCAGCCAGGGCCGGATGGCCGAGACGACCCAGAGCGGCCTCTCCTTCTTCGTCGACCGCGGCCGGGGCGTGCGCTTCGTCGGCCACAATGGCGACCAGAACGGCTTCAAAGCCTATCTCAGCCTCTGCCCCGACCAGCGCGCCGGCACCCTGCTCGTCTTCAACACCGAGACAAGCGAGGTCCGCAACGACCCGTCCAACCGCGATACCGCCGAATCCCGGATCGCGCTTGCGACCGACCGGCTGTGCGAGGCGCTGGCGACGCCGGGACGCCGCTAACGTCACTCTGAAACAGGTTCAGCATGTGGGCGGGGCTGTGCCATAGGCGCTTCCCATGGCGCTCTACCCCCTGCTCCGGCCGCTGGTTTTCGCGCTCGACGCGGAGCGGGCGCACCGGCTGACGATCCGGGCTCTGAAGGCCATGCCGGCGGGGCTGCCGCCGGCGACGGACCCGATGCTCGCGATCGAGGTCGCCGGGCTCGACTTCCCGAATCCGGTCGGGCTCGCCGCCGGCTTCGACAAGGATGGCGAAGTCTTCGACCGGATGCTCGGCTTCGGCTTCGGCTTCGCCGAGATTGGGACCCTGACTCCACGCCCGCAGCCCGGCAATCCCAGGCCGAGGCTGTTCCGGCTCAGGGACGACCGGGCGGTCATCAACCGCATGGGCTTCAACAATAGCGGGTTCGACGCGGTCGAGACTCGGCGGCCGGCGAGGCGCTCGGCGCTCGGGCAGCTCGACTTCAAGCTTTCGGGGCGCAAGTCGGGGCGGGTCGGGATCAATATCGGGGCCAATAAGGACAGCCCGGATCGGATCGCCGATTATGTCGAGGGCGTCCGGCGAATGAGCCGCTACGGCGCCTGGCTGACGATCAACGTCTCCTCGCCCAACACTCCAGGCCTGAGGGACCTCCAGGGCGAGGCGGCCTTGCGCGAGCTGCTCGCCGCCGTCCGTCAGACCCGCGATGAGGTGCAGCCGGCCATTGAAGGCTTTCCGCATCTGCCTCTCCTGTTCCTCAAGATCGCTCCGGATCTGGGGCCGCGGGAAATCGACTCGGTCGCCCGATCCGCGATCGAGGGCGGGATGGATGCCCTGATCGTCGCCAACACCACGGTGTCGAGGCCGTCCTTGCGCTCGAAGCACAAGGGAGAGGCGGGGGGCCTGTCGGGGGCGCCGCTCAAGGCGCTCGCGCTGCAGCGGCTGAAGGATTTCCGGGCGGCCACGGGCGGAGCGCTGCCTTTGATCGCCGTCGGCGGGATCGAGAACGGGGTCGACGCCTATGACCGGATCCGGGCCGGGGCGAGCCTCGTCCAGCTCTACACCGCGCTCGTCTACCAGGGGCCGGGCATCGCCCGGGGGATTTGCGGCGAGCTGAGGTCGCTCCTCAGCCGCGACGGCTTCGCCACACTCGCCGAGGCGGTCGGGGCCGATTCGCCTTAGCCCTTGCGGCGCTGGAGCATACGACTAGTGTCCCCGGCCATGCTGACCCGGCTTTCCCGCCTCGCCCCCTTCGTCCTTCTCCTGTCTCTCGCCGCCGGCCCCGCCGAAGCGCGCAGGCCCGCGCTCGCTCCGGCACCGACGCTCGCCGAGCCGGGGATGGTCTCGGCGGCCGATCCGCGGGCGGCGGCGGCGGGGGTCGAGATCCTCCGCAAGGGCGGGAGCGCCACGGACGCGGCGATCGCGACCATGCTGGCGCTGAACGTGGTCGAGCCGCAGAGCGCCGGGATCGGCGGCGGCGCCTTCTTCGTCCGGTTCGACTCGCGCAGCGGGGCGACGAGCACGATCGACGGCCGCGAGGCGGCGCCGAGGGCCGCGGACCCGCGCTGGTTCTACGGGCCCGACGGCAAGCCGCTCCCCCATCAGGAGGCGGTTCCGGGCGGGCGAAGCGTCGGAGTGCCCGGGACGCTTCGGGCGATGGCGATGGCGCACAAGAGCGGCGGGCGCCTGCCCTGGGCCGCCTTGTTCCAGCCGGCGATCAGGCTGGCTCGGGACGGTTGGATCCTGAGCCCGCGATTCGCCAGCATGCTGTCGCGCTATTCCGGCTTCATCGACGCCGGCGCGGCGAAGGTCTTCCTCGACTCGAACGGCAAGGCGCTGCCGGCCGGCGCCCGGGTCCGCAACCCGGAGCAGGCGGCCCTCTTCGACCGGATCGCCAAAGCCGGCCCCGGCGCTTTCTATACCGGCGCTCAGGCGCGCAGGCTGGTCGCCACGGTCAACGGCGCCGCGCGCAACCCCTCGAAGATGACGATCGCCGACCTCGCCGCCTATCGCGCCAAGCCCCGGCCGCCGGTCTGCGGCACCTATCGGGTCTACAGGATCTGCAGCATGGGCCCGCCCTCCTCGGGCGGGATCACCGTTCTGACCATCCTCAAGCAGCTCGAGCGGTTCGACATGGCCGCCCTCGGGCCGCGCTCTCCGGTCGCCTGGCACCTCTTCGCCGAATCCTCGCGGCTCGCCTGGGCCGACCGCGACCTCTATATCGGCGACCCTGATTTCGTCCGGGTGCCCGTCGCCGGGCTGCTCGATCCCGCTTATCTCGCCTCGCGCTCCGCCCTCATCTCCCCCGATCGGACGATGGCGCGGGCGGCGGCGGGAAGGCCGCGCGGAGCGCCCGAGCGGATGCGCGCGCCGCCGGGGGAACGGGCCGGGACGACCTCCCTCACCGTCGCCGACCGCCACGGCAACGTCGCCCAGGTGACGACCACCATCGAAAGCGTGTTCGGCTCCGGCCTGTCGGTCGACGGAACCCTGCTCAACAACGAGCTCACCGACTTCGACACGGTCCCTGAGAAGGAGGGCTGGCTCGTCGCCAACCGGGTCGAGGGCGGCAAAAGGCCGCGCAGCTCGATGGCGCCGACCATCGTCTACGGCCCCGACGGCAAGGTCAGGATCGCGCTCGGAGCGGCGGGCGGACCCACGATCATCTCCCAGATCGCCAAGGCGCTGGTCGCCGTGCTCGACTGGAAGATGAGCGCCCAGGACGCGATCGCCCTCGGACTCCTCTTCTCCCCGGGGGACACGGCGGTGCTCGAAAAGGGGACGGCGCTGGAGGGACTCGCGCCCCAGCTTCGGGCGCTCGGCCACGAGGTGCGGGTCGCTCCGCTCGGACTCAAGGCCAATGCGGTGGAGCGGGTGAACGGCCGCTGGGTCGGCGCCGCCGACCCGCGAAGCGAGGGCGTCGGAATGAGCGAGACCGGCGAGGTCACCGAGATCGTCCGCGCAGGGTCCGAGGAGCGTCCGCCGGAATGAGCGCGGCGCCGACCGACGGAAGGGAAAAGGCCATGCGCGAGCTCGAACATTTTCCCAATCTCGTCGCGATGTTCTTCGCTCGCGCAGCCGAGAAAGGCGACAAGCCCTTCCTCTGGGCGAAGCGCGAAGGGGAGTGGCGGCCGACCAGCTGGCGCGAGGCGGCCGAGCAGGTCTGCTCGCTCGCCGCCGGGCTGAAGGCGATCGGGCTGAGGCCCGGCGAGATGGTCATGCTGGTCTCCGAGAACCGGCCGGAATGGTGCATCGCCGACCTCGCCATCATGACCGCCGGCTGCGTCACCGTCCCCGCCTACACGACCAACACCGAGCGCGACCACCAGCATATCCTCGACGACAGCGGCGCCCGGGCGGTCATCGTCTCGACCCAGAAGCTGGCCCGGCCGGTGCTTCCGGCGGCGATCCGGTCGAGCAATTGCGAACATGTGATCGGCATCGATGCCCTGCCCGCGGGCCAGGCGGGCAATGTCGAGTTTCACGACTGGAAGACGCTGATCGCCACCCACCCGCCCGACGTCGCCGACTGCACCCGCAACGCCGGGTCGGTCACCCGCGACGACCTCGCCTGCCTGATCTACACGTCGGGCACCGGCGGAGCGCCGCGCGGGGTGATGCAGCACCACGGCGCCATCCTCCACAATGTCGAGGGCTGCGTCGCGGTCATCGCCGAGGATTTCGGGGTGGGCGAGGAGGTGTTCCTCTCCTTCCTTCCGCCGAGCCACGCCTATGAGCATAGCGGCGGCCAGTTCTTCCCGATCGGGATCGGCGGGCAGATCTATTATTCGGAAGGGCTGGAGAAGCTCGCCTCGAATATCGAGGAGGTCCGGCCGACCCTGATGATCGTTGTGCCGAGGCTGTTCGAGGTGCTCAGGCAGCGGATCCTCAAGACGGTCGAGAAGCAGGGCAGGCTCGCCGGCTACATGATGAAACGGGCGCTCGAGATCGGCGCCAGGGATTATTCGGGCTCGAAGAGCCTGTGGGACCGGCCGATGGACCTCGTCCTCGACCGGCTGTTCCGGCCCAAGATCAGCGCCCGCTTCGGCGGCCGGGTCAAGGCGATGGTCTCGGGCGGGGCGCCGCTCAATCCCGACGTCGGAATCTTCTTCCACTCGCTCGGCCTCACCCTGCTCCAGGGCTACGGCCAGACCGAGGCGGCGCCGGTGATCAGCTGCAACCGCCCGAAGGCGGGCATCAAGATGGACACGGTCGGGCCGCCGCTCAAGAACACCGAGGTGCGGATCGCCGAGGACGGCGAGATACTGGTCCGCGGCGAGCTCGTCATGAAGGGCT
>DASQJV010000414.1:0-3755 GCA_035630855.1 Allosphingosinicella sp.
ATCTTCTACTCGCTGACCCCGAAACGCTACCGAACCAAGGGCTGCCCCAAATGGCCGGGGCCTTTGTTCGTCACGATCTGGTGGCTCGCGACCACCGCTTTGCTCCCGGTCGTCCTCTCAAGCCTCGGCGGCTACGACCTCACCTACGGAAGCCTCGCCGGGGTGATCATCGGCCTGACCTTCTTCTTCATCGTCGGCCTCGGAGTCGTGATCGGCGCCGAGCTCAACGCGGCGCTGGCGGAAACGCCCGAAGAAGCCCTAAAGGAGGGTGAGGAGCCTTTCTACAAACGGGAAAGCATATGACCGGACTGATGAGCGGCAAGCGCGGCCTGATCATGGGCCTCGCCAACGACAAGTCGCTGGCCTGGGGGATATCGAAGCGGCTTGCCGAGCAGGGGGCGGAGCTCGCTTTCTCCTATCAGGGCGAGGCGCTTCAGAAGCGGGTCGGCCCGCTCGCCGAGCAGGTCGGCTCCGACTTCCTGATCGAATGCGACGTCGCCGACATGGCCGATCTCGACCGAACCTTCGAGGCCCTGAAGGCGCGCTGGGAGACGATCGACTTCGTCGTTCACGCCATCGGCTTCTCCGACAAGAACGAGCTTCGCGGCAAATATGTCGACACCAGCCTCGACAATTTCCTGATGTCGATGAACATCTCGGCCTACAGCTTCACCGCCGTCGCCCGCCGAGCCCGCGACATGATGCCGAACGGGGGAAGCCTGCTCACCCTCTCCTATTACGGCGCCGAGAAGGTGATCCCGCATTACAACGTGATGGGCCTCGCCAAGGCCGCGCTCGAGACCAGCGTCAAATATCTCGCCATGGATCTCGGGCCCGAGAACATAAGGGTCAACGCCATCTCCGCCGGCCCGATCAAGACCCTGGCGGCGAGCGGCATCGGCGACTTCCGCTACATCCTCAAATGGAACGAATATAACAGCCCGCTGCGCCGCAACGTCACCATCGAGGACGTCGGCGGCGCCGGCCTCTACCTCCTCTCCGACCTCGCCTCGGGGGTCACCGGTGAGATCCACCATGTCGACGCCGGCTACAACGTCGTCGGAATGAAGGCGGAGGACGCGCCGGACATCGCGACGACGTGACCTTGACCCCTCTCCCGAGAGGGGAGAGGGAAGGCCCCATCGCGCAGCAACGGGAGGGCGAGGGCAGGATGAGCTTCAACAGCTTCGGCCATGTCTTCCGCTTCACGACCTGGGGCGAGAGCCACGGCCCGGCCATCGGCGCGGTCGTCGACGGTTGCCCGCCCGGCCTGGCGCTGACCGAGGACGACATCCAGCCCTGGCTGGACCGCCGCCGGCCCGGGATCGCGCCGAACACTTCGCCCCGCCGGGAGCCGGACCGGGTCCGGATCCTGTCCGGCACCTATCGCGGCCGAACTACCGGCACGCCGATCAGCCTCGTCATCGACAATGTCGACGCCCGGCCAGGGGACTATGCGGACCTCCCGCCCCGCGCCGGCCACGCCGATTCGGCCTATGACGCCAAATACGGGTTCCGCGACCCGCGCGGCGGCGGCCGCGCCTCCGCCCGCGAGACGGCGGCCCGGGTCGCGGCGGGCGCGATCGCCCGGCTCGTCATCCCCGAGGTCGGCATCCAGGCCCGGGTCGCGGCGATCGGCGACTCGGCCGACGAATCGCGCTGGGACGCGATGCTCGAGGAAGCCCGCGCCGCCGGGAGCTCGCTCGGCGCCCTGATCGAATGCACCGCGAGCGGGGTGCCCGCGGGCTGGGGGGCGCCGGTCTACGCCAGGCTCGATGCCGAGCTGGCCGGCGCCCTGATGTCGATCAACGCCGTCAAGGCGGTCGAGATCGGCGCCGGCTTCGAGGCCGCCCGGCTTCGCGGCGAGGACAATGCCGATCCGGCGCTGGCGGGCGGGATCACCGGCGGCATCTCGACGGGCGACCCGATCACCGTCCGGGCCTCCTTCAAGCCGACCTCCTCGGTGGTTGTCCTGGGCGTGAAAGGCCGGCACGACCCCTGCGTCGGCCTCCGCGGCGCGCCCGTCGTCGAGGCGATGGTCGCTCTCGTCCTCGCCGACCACAAGCTTCTCCACCGGGCGCAATGCGGATGAGCGGCCGCCGGGTGAGGATCTACGGCCGGGTCCAGGGGGTCTTCTTCCGCAACTGGACGGCGGACAAGGCGCGTGCCCTGGGCGTGAGCGGCTGGGTCCGCAACCGCCTGGACGGAAGCGTCGAGCTGGTCGCTTATGGCGACGACGCGGCGATCGAGGCGCTCGTCGCCGCGTGCCGGACCGGGCCGCCGGCGGCGCGGGTCGATCGGGTCGAAGCCGAGGCCGTCGAAGGGGAGCGGCCGCCGTCCGGCTTCCGGGTCACGGCGACCGCATAACCGTCATTCCGGCGAAAGCCGGAATCCATGAACCGAAGCGCTTCCGAAAAGGATCGTGTTCATGGATCCCGGATCGAGTCCGGGATGACGATACGGACTTCAGATCAGGTCGGCGAGATAGTCGCTGAGGCGGTCCATGCCGTGCGGCGTGAGCGCGATCGCGTTGCGGCGGGTGCGGCTTCGAGCCACCAGCTGCTTGTCGATCAGGCGGTCGATCAGCGCCGGCCCGTCCTCGGGGTCGACCTGAGCGGCCCGATAGGCCTCTTCGAGCGAGACCTCGCGGCCGTCGTCGCCGGCGATGAACAGCGACAGCAGCAGGTCCCAGGCCGGCTCGCCGAACAGTCCCAGCGGGAAATATTCGTCGCGCCTCCGGCGCTCCTCGTAGAGCCGCTCAGCCACGGCGCGCAACGACTGGCCGGCTTCGGCCGAATGGGGGTCCGACAGGACGACGAGTCGAGCCGACGCCCGGCGGACTATCGCCAGCGCTTGCTCGAGCTTTGCTGAATGGAATTCGCGCACCACGTATTCTTCCCCGCGGCCACATTATCGATTTCCGCGGCTCTGCATAGTGCCTTATTGCGCTTGCCATCAATTCCTCCTCGCCGGCTGGAGCAGGCCCAGGGCCCGGAAGCTCGACCAGCCCGATCGGGCGACGATCACGTGGTCGTGGATGCATATGTCGAGCGCCCGCCCCGCCTCGGCGATCCGCCTTGTGGCCTCGATGTCGCCGCGGCTCGGAGTCGGGTCGCCCGAGGGATGGTTGTGGGCGAGGATCAGAGCGGTGGCTCCGACCTCCAGCGCCCGGCGCATGATCTCGCGCGGGTAGACCGGAGTCTCGCTGACCGAGCCGTGGGTGTGGGTCTCGTCGTGGAGCAGCCGGTTGCTGCTGTTCAGGAACAGGACCCGGAGCCGCTCGGTGGGGAGAAGCGCCATGTCCAGGGACAGATAGTCGATCAGCTTCTGCGAATCGTCCAGGGTGGGCCGGGCGAAGGCCTCGGTCCGGAGCGAGTGGAGCATCGCATCCCGGACGATTCCGAGATGCCGCACCGCCGCCGCCCCGCCTCCGAGCGCCCGGGCCTGGGCCGCCGGCGCCGCCGCCAGGGTCCCCGCCAGCGACCCGAATTCGGCGACTAGCCGATCGGCCCAGTCGGCGGCCGCGTTGCCGAGCGGCCGGAGGAGCTCGACCAGGATTTGTCGACACCGAATTTGGCCAGGCGCCTCTGGTGGTTCCAGGTGCCGAAAACGATCAAGAACCACATCGGATAGCTCCAAACCGCCATCGCGAATGCGTACGCCGTCCTGATCACGTCCGCGTCCGAAAACTTTACGGCGTGACCAGCCGTTCCTATGATTTGAAGTGCGGTTACCCATAGCGGCCAGAGCCTTTC
>DASQJV010000415.1:0-2074 GCA_035630855.1 Allosphingosinicella sp.
CGACATGGATGATCTTCCGGATCGTCCCCTCGGCCGGCGCGTCGTTCACGCCATGTTCCTAGCGCGGATGGGGCGTGAGGGGAAGGGCAAAGCGGATAATGGACGTCATCCCGCGGCCTTTTTCGTCATTCCGGCGAAAGCCGGAATCCATGAACACGGAAGGTCGAAACCTGACACGGCCGTGTTCATGGATCCCGGGTCAAGCCCGGGATGACGGTTGCCGACCTCCCTAGAACCTCAGGCTCATCCCGACCGCGGCGACGCGGGTGCCGTGCGAGCCGAGCATCTCCCGGGCCGGATCGATCCGGCGGCGAAGCTGCTCCTTCTCGGTCGTCCCGATGACCGAGAAGAGGCCCACTCCGACCGCCATGTTCTCGGCGACCGGAAGGCTCCGGAACAGGCGCGGGGCGGACGGATCCTCCGCCGGAACGATGTCCGAGGGGTCCATCGCGACATTCTGTGAAACGAGACTGTTGGGCCGGCTCTGCGCCGGCACGGCCTCGAAGCGTTTCGCCTCGCCGCCCTCCTCCGATCGGTCCCGCGCCGCCGAAGGCGACGAGAGGACCAGCATCATCCCCATTACGGCGAGCCCGGCAAATCCTCTCATGGCGGGCTCCGTTTTTTCGATTGCCCCATATAGCGCGCGACTATGCCCAGTGGTTCCGGGCCTGTCACTAGTGACTTTTGCCTCCCCATGCGCAGCATGGGGAGGGGGACCACCCGAAGGGTGGTGGAGGGGTGACCTGCTGATGTCGCGTCAGATCACCCCACCACCACCTTCGGTGGTCCCCCTCCCCAAGCCTTGCTAGGGGAGGCCAATCCGAAAAAAGCGTGTCGTTTTGGGCCTTTCGCGACTCCCGGGTCACGCGGGGCATGGCCTCGCGGGCGCTCGGGCGATAAGCAGGCGGCGATGCGACGAGGCAAAAATTGCGGGCTTCTGATCGCGGGCGGGGGAGTCGCGGCCTGCTTCGCCGCGCTCGCCATGGCGCGCTTCAGGCCCGAGGCGGCGATGGTCCTGGTCGGCGAGGAGGTCAGGTTCGGCGGCGGCAGCGGCATGCTCCTGCTCGATTCCGGGCTCTCGGCCGAGGAACGCGACCTGCTCGACCCGGTCGTCGCGAGGCGCTGGGACTCCTGCTACGTCTCGCTGCCCTCGCGAAGCCGCAAGCTCAGGCTCGCCACCCATTTCATCACCAACGAGGCGATCCACCAGGCCGTCGCCGACGCCCTTCCGGACCGCCGTGCGCGCAACGCCAAGGTGGTCGCGATCCGCGACGACAGCCTGCTCCTCACCGGCGGCGAGACGATCGCCGGAACCGGCGCCCTCGACGCCCGCGGCTGGGCCCAGCAGACGACGCTGGAGATCGCCTGGCGGCACCGGACCGCCCGGACCTGCCGCTTCGCCGACCCCCATCGGGTCGATCTCCCGGTGCTCGCCGACCTCACCCTGGAGACCGGCGGATGCGGCCATTTCACCTGCATACCGATCGACGAGCGAACCTTGAGGATCGAGCGGATCGATTATTCGCGGAGCCCCGAGGGCGGCAGGGACGGGCCCGACCGGATCGCGGATTATGTCGCCCGCCGGGGCTGGCATGACGGCGAGCCGCGCAAGGCCGAATCCTCTGCCCGGCCGATCCCGCTCGGAGGCGACTTCGCGGCTTATTGGCGGATCGGCGGCGCCCGGGTCGCCAAGCTCGGAGCGCGCGGCGGCTTCTCGCATCCGTTCACCGGCTCGGCGCTGCCGGACGCGCTTCGCACCGGCCTCGCCCTCTCCCGCCACAAGGATCTGTCGGGACCGGCCCTTCACGACCTGTTCGAGGCCGAGGCGGCGGCCGCGTGGAAGCGGCGGGAGTTCCACCGAAGCGTCAACCGCGCCCTGATCGAGCGCGGCGGAGCGGCGCTCGAGGCCCTGTACGACCTCGACGCCGCGATCCTCGAGCGCTTCTTCGCCGAGGACGTCGGAATGTTCGACCGGCGCAAGATCCTGGCGGCGGTGGGCGGCTGACGAGTACCGTCATCCCGGCGAAGGCCGGGATCCCGTCGGGTGAAAGGCGCCGTTTTCTTCACCCCACGG
>DASQJV010000416.1:0-3097 GCA_035630855.1 Allosphingosinicella sp.
TAGACCAGCGGATCCACGTCCCCCCTCACCTTCACCTCCTCGACCTCGCCGACGAAGATGGAGTGGGTCCCGTAGGGGAAGTGCCGGATCCGGCGGCACAATATCGCCGCCTGCGCCTCGGCGAGCCTCGGCGGACGGTTGCAATCCACTTCCCAGCCGGTGGCGAAGCGAAGCGCCTGCCGGCTCCGGTCCGCGAACATCTGGGCGATATCCTCCTGGCTTCGGTGGAGGACGTTGACGCAGAAATGCGAGACGTCCTCGAGCGGGCTGTGGAGCGACGCGGTCCGGTTGATGCAGATCAGCAGGCTCGGCGGATCGAGCGACAGCGACGACATCGCCGTGGCCGTGATCCCCATCGGCTCGCCGCCGACGCAGACGGTGATGACGTTGACGGTCGAGGCGACGCGGCGCATCGCCTGCTTGAAATCCTGGGTAAGGGCGGCCGCTTCACTCGCCATGCCGCCCGCCCATGGCGGGGAAGCGCCGCGCTGGCAATGGCTTAGCCCTTCGCAAACCCTCCATGGTCACGGCAAACCATGGAATTTGCTAGGAAATTACGAAAAGCCCGATTAATGAGCGAGTCGGGGGAAAGGGGAAGATGCTCGAAATCCTCGCCGCTCCGGCGAACCTGCCATTTTCGGTGGCGCTGCTGCTCATGCTGATGATCGGCGTGGTGGAGGCGCTCGGCCTCGGCGCGTCCGCGGTCCATCTCGACGCCCACGCCGATCTCGACGGCGGCGGCGACCTGCTCGGCTGGCTGGGAGTGGGCCGGGTACCGCTGCTGATGCTGCTCGTCGTCTTCCTCGCCTTCTTCGGGCTCGTCGGGCTCGCCGTCCAGCAGCTCGCCGGACCGCTTCCGCTGTGGATCGCGGCGCCCGCGGCCGCGGCGGCGGCGCTTCCGCTCACCGGACTCGGCGCCCGCGGCCTCGCCCGGATCATGCCGGGCGACGAGACCACCGCGGTCAGCCTCGACAGCCTCGTCGGCCGAAGGGGCACGATCACGATCGGAACCGCCCGACGCGGCTCGCCCGCCCAGGCGCGGGTCAGGGACGTTCACGGCCAGGTCCATTATGTGATGGTCGAGCCCTACGACGACAATCATGCCCTCGGCGAGGGCGAGACCGTGCGTCTCGACCGCCGCGAGGGGAACATCTTCATCGCCCTCGCCAGGACCGACGGGGCCGCGTCCACCTTCGACGCTTTGCCCACGCCGAGCTGGCCGCTTTCAACCAGGAGAGACTGACATGGTCCAGATGGCCATTTATGCGGGTATCGTTCTAGCCGCCCTGCTCATTTTGGGGCTGATCATCACCCGCCTCTACCGGCGGGCGACCAAGGAGATCGGCTTCGTCCGCACCGGCTTCGGCGGCGAGAAGGTCGTCATCAACGGTGGCGCGCTGGTCCTTCCGGTCCTCCACGAGACGATGCCGGTCAACCTCAACACCGTCCGCCTCGCCGTCGAGCGCAAGAATGTCGACGCGCTGATCACGCTCGACCGGCTTCGCATCGACGTGAAGGCGGAATTCTACGTCCGGGTCCGCCCCGACCGCGAATCGATCGCCATCGCCGCCCAGACGCTCGGCCTGCGCACGATGCATCCGGAGAATCTGAAGGAGCTGATCGAAGGCAAGTTCGTCGACGCGCTTCGCTCCGTCGCGGCGGGCATGACGATGAACCAGCTGCACGAGCAGCGCAGCGAGTTCGTCCAGAAGGTCCAGCAGGTCTCCTCGGCCGACCTCGCCATGAACGGCCTCGAGCTCGAATCGGTGTCGTTGACCGGCCTCGACCAAACCTCGATCGAGCATTTCAACGCCAACAACGCCTTCGACGCCGAGGGCCTGACCAAGCTCACCGAGCAGATCGAGCTTCGCCGCAAGGCGAGGAACGACATCGAGCAGGAGACCAGGGTTCAGATCGAGGCCAAGAATCTCGAGGCGGCGCGGAAGAGCTTCGAGATCGGCCGCGACACCGAATTCGCCCGGCTCGAGCAGGAGCGCGAGGTCGAGGTAAGGCGCGCGGCCCAGAATGCCGAAGTCGCCCAGCAGCAGGCCGAGCGGCAGCGCGAGGCGGACGAGGCCAAGATCACCGCCAAGCGCCAGGTCGACAGCGCCCAGATCGAGGCCAACAAGGTCGTCGAGCAGGCCAAGATCGCGCAGACCCAGGCGGTCGAGATCGCCCGCCAGGAGCAGCAGATCGCGATCCAGAACAAGAGCCGCGAGGAAAGCCAGGCCCGTGCGGAGGCCGACAAGGCCCGCGCCGAGGCGGTCGCCGCCGAGGAACGGGTGGGAACCGCCCGCGAGACCGAGGTCGCGGAGCGTGTGAAGAGGATCGAGCTGATCGACGCCAGCCGCGAAGCCGAGCGCGCCGCCATCGGCATCAAGGTCCAGGCCGACGCCGAGAAGCAGGCCGCCGCGGACCGCGCCGAGGCGATGCGGCTCGGCGCCGAGGGCGAGGCCGAGGCCGAGAAGCTCCGCGCCGAGGCCTCGCGGGTGCGCTTCGAGGTCGAGGCCGCCGGCCAGCGGGCG
This sequence comes from Allosphingosinicella sp., assembly GCA_035630855.1. Classification (GTDB taxonomy): domain Bacteria; phylum Pseudomonadota; class Alphaproteobacteria; order Sphingomonadales; family Sphingomonadaceae; genus Allosphingosinicella. The sequence continues at coordinate 2,526 of DASQJV010000416.1, forward strand.
ATCAACGAGGCCGCCAACCTGCTCTCGTCCGACCAGATCTCGCTGCAGACCAAGATGGCGCTGCTCAAGGTGCTCCCCGAGGTCGTGCGCGAGGCCGCCAAGCCGATGGAGGCGATCGATTCGATCAAGATCGTCCATGTCGAGGGCCTGACCGGAAGCAACGGCTCGGCCGCCCCGGGCGGAGCGGGCGGCGGCGACGGCAATCTCGCCTCCAGCGCCGTCGCCGCGGCCCTGCGCTATCGCGCCCAGGCGCCGATCGTCGACGGCCTGATGAAGGAATTGGGCTTCGACGGCTCGACGCTGGAGAATCTCGTCGCGGGTGCAGGCAACGGCGCGGCTCCGGCGGCGGCGGCGGCTCCCGAGCCGCTCGTCGCGGTGCCGGTCGAGCCGGCGAAGGACTAGTCTAATTCCTCCCCGAGCTTGCCTCGGGGAGGGGGACCGCGCCGCGAAGCGGCGTGGTGGAGGGGGAATTCTGAGTCCGATTCGCCCCTCCACCAGGCTTCGCCTGGTCCCCCTCCCCCAGCAAGCTGTGGGAGGAATTAGAGAAAGCGCCGAATGACCCACCACGACAT
>DASQJV010000417.1:0-3733 GCA_035630855.1 Allosphingosinicella sp.
GTCGGCCGCGCCGAGGTCAAGGAAGTCTTCCCGGCCGGCAAACGCGACAAGGCCGCCGGCCTGCTGGTCCTCGAGGGGGTCATCCGCAAGGGCGTCCATGCGCGCCTGACGCGCGACGACGTCATCGTCTCCAAGACGACCATCTCGTCGCTGCGCCGGTTCAAGGACGACGTCGCCGAGGTCCGCGCGGGCCTCGAATGCGGCGTCCTCCTCGCCGACACCAACGACATCAAGCCGGGCGACCATCTTGAGGTCTTCGAGGTCGAGGAGCGGGCACGCACGCTGTAGTCCAGCTTTTTCGAAGAAAGACAATACCGCGTTAGGCGGAAAACGCTTAATCTCCTTTCCGACCGCTACCGAGCGGTCGGAAAGGAGGAAAACGGATGAATACCGACACGGTTGTAGCGCTGGTGCTCGGCATCGCGGCGCTCGTGGTCGCCCTGCTGGGACTGACGGTGAAGCTCATCGAGCTCAGCCGGAAGTAAGCTGGTAAGGGGCCCGGCGCTGGAACGCCGGGCCCCAATAAGGTTTGAGCCCGAGTGCTGGAACACCCGGGCTCAGGAGGTCAGAATGAACACTTCGACCGTAGTAGCGGTCCGTAATTAGCATTATCGGGTAAAAAATCAATATGCCGCCCAACCAGACTGCAGAGAACCGCTCCGTCCGGCTGCTCCGGGTCGGCGAGCAGGTTCGCCATGCCCTGTCCGACATATTGATGCGCGGCGACGTCCATGACGAGACCCTCGCAAGCCATCTTGTCTCGGTCACCGAGGTCCGGATGTCGCCGGACCTGCGCCATGCGACCGCATTCGTCATCCCACTGCTCGGCGCCAACGCGCAGGGCGTGCTCAAGGCGCTGCGCACCAACACCGCCTATCTGCAGAGCGAGGTGGCTCGGCGTGTGAACACCAAATATGCGGCGAAGCTGAAATTCCTGCTCGACGAGAGCTTCGACGAGGGCAGCCATATCGACGCCCTGCTGCGCGCGCCGAAGGTGGCGCAGGATCTGGCCGGGGAGGAGGAATGAAGGCGGGCGTCCGTCATTCCGGCGAAGGCGGGAATCCATGAACACCGAAGGTAGAAATCCTCCCGCGGCGGTGTTCATGGATCCCGGATCAGGTCCGGGATGACGCAGGCCTCCGCCCTCGATCTAGAGTCCCTCGGCACGTCGATGCGAGAGCGGGACCTGGCGCTCGAGCCGATGGCCGAAGCGCATCGCGAGGCGCTGAAGGCGGCCTGTGCCGAGGATCGCGACATCTGGACGATCTACGCGACGTCCTACGATCCCGACCATTTCGACGCGGCCTTCGACCTCATCCGCTCGCGCCCGAACTGGCGCTGCTTCTCGATCTTCCTCGGCCCCGATCTGGTCGGGATGAGCTGCTATCTCGGCATCGACCCGCCGCGCCAGACGCTCGAGATCGGCAACACCTATTACGTGCCGAAGCTGCGCGGAACCGGCTTCAACCGGCGGGTCAAGGACCTGATGCTGGCCCGGGCCTTCGCTTGCGGCTTCCGGCGGGTCGAGTTCCGGGTCGACGCCCGCAACGGCCGCTCGCAGGCGGCGATGGCGAAGATCGGCGGGGTCCGCGAAGGGGTCATCCGGCAGGACCGGATCACCTGGACCGGGCACGTGCGCGACACCGTCCTCTTTTCCATCCTCGCCGACGAATGGACGCCGGCCGGTGGAGCCTGACTCTATCGTCTTCCAGGCCGCGACCTGGCTGATCCCGCTGATCGCGGCGATCGTCCTTCACGAGATTTCGCACGGCTGGGTCGCCAATGCCTTCGGCGATCCGACGGCCCGCGACCTCGGCCGGCTCAGCCTCAATCCGATCCGGCACGTCGAACCGTTCGGAACCGTCGTTCTGCCGCTGGTCCTGGCGGTGAGCGGCGCACCCGTCTTCGGCTGGGCCAGGCCGGTACCGGTCGTCGCCGGGCGCATGCGCAATCCGCGCCTTCACATGATGCTGGTCGCCCTCGCCGGCCCGGGCATGAACCTGCTGCTCGCGATGCTGGCCGGGATCGTCCTGGCCCTGGTCCGCCCGGAAGGTCCGCCGTCCGGCCGGGGCGAGCTGTTCCTGCTGATGAACCTGATCAACTTCATCGCGATCAACCTCTTCCTCGCCGTCTTCAACCTGCTCCCGATTCCGCCGTTCGACGGCGGCCATGTCGTCGAGGGCCTGCTGCCGAGACGGCTCGCGCGCTCATATGCGAAGCTGGGACGGTTCGGTTTTCTCCTCCTCATCTTCCTGCTCCTCATCCTTCCGATGCTGGTCCCGCAGGCCAATGTCGTCGAGCGGGTGGTGCGCCCGCCGGTCGAGTGGCTGCTCCGAATTTTCCTCGGCGCGTAGCTGCGCCGGCAATCGGGTCGCTTTGTCACCGTTCGGCCCCGGACCTGATCCGGGGTTGTCGAAGCCCTCTCTTTCCCCTTCCAAAACAAGAAGGAAGGCCCTTCGACAGGCTCAGGGCGAACGGGTCGGGTAATTCAACCTAATCCCCTGGCGCTCCAGCGCCGACTGGCGCTCCGCCATCGTCGCTGTAAAAGACGGCCATGGCCAAGCTCTATTTCTACTACGCGTCGATGAACGCGGGTAAGTCGACCGTGCTTCTGCAGACCGCGTTCAACTATCGCGAGCGCGGCATGGAGCCGATGCTGTGGACGGCGGCGGTGCACGACCGCTCGGGCTTCGGGATCATCGATTCGAGGATCGGGATCACCGCCCAGGCCAATGCCTATGAGCCGGCGACCGACCTTCGCCGGGAAGTGGAGGCGGAGCTGGAGAAAAGGCCGGTCCACTGCATCCTCGTCGACGAGGCGCAGTTCCTCGGCCGGGGCCAGGTGATCCAGCTCGCCTCGATCTGCGACGAGCTCGACATCCCCGTCCTGACCTACGGCCTAAGGACCGACTTCCAGGCCAATCTGTTCGAGGGCAGCGCGACCCTCCTCGCCCTCGCCGACAAGCTGGTCGAGCTGAAGGCGATCTGCGAGTGCGGGCGCAAGGCGACGATGAATCTCCGGGTCGACCAGAGCGGCGCCGCGGTGGCGAGCGGCGCCCAGACCGAGATCGGCGGCAACGACCGCTACGTGGCCCTGTGCCGCCGCCACTTCATGGAGCGGATCGCCGAAGCGGAGGCGAAGCAGCTCCGCCTGAGCCTCGTCGGCGGCTGAAGGTGCACGGTTGGCTGGTCATCGACAAGCCGGTCGGGCCCGGCTCGACCGACATCGTCTCCAGGGTGAAGCGGGCGCTTCGGGAGGGCGGCTATCCGAAGCTGAAGATCGGCCACGGCGGAACCCTCGATCCGCTGGCGAGCGGTGTGCTTCCGGTGGCGCTCGGCGAGGCGACCAAGCTCGCCGGGCGGATGCTCGATTCGGACAAGGTCTACGACTTCACCATCCGCTTCGGCGAGGAGACGGACACGCTCGACGCGGAGGGAGATGTGGTTGCGACCTCCGCGGTCCGGCCGACCCTGGCGCAGGTCGACGCGGTGCTGGAGCGCTTCACCGGCGAGATCGAGCAGGTGCCGCCCGCCTATTCGGCTCTGAAGGTGGAGGGGAAGCGGGCCTACGCCCTGGCGCGGGCCGGGCAGGCGGTGGCGCTCGAGAGCCGAAACGTCCGGATCCATTCCCTCTCCGTTCGGGCTGAGCCTGTCGAAGCCCCTTCCTTGATTGGGGCTGAAGAAGGGAAGGAGAGGGCTTCGACAAGCTCAGCCCGAACGGTTTCTCAAATCA
>DASQJV010000418.1:0-3304 GCA_035630855.1 Allosphingosinicella sp.
GAGCTCCACCTGAGGGTCGCGCCAGGCATCCCGGGGCAGGCTCCGAGGCTGGAGGCGCTGCCTTATTACGAGATCGACAATCGCGCCGTGACGGTCGCCGCCGGACCGACCGCGCTCGAGTTCGACCGGCTTCCGGGGACCCGGCTGATCCGCCTTTCGGGAACGATCGCGGCCGGCGCCGAGCCCGAGCTGCTTCGTCTCGGCATCGACGATCCGGCCCATTATGCCGCCTGGCGTTTCAAGGACCTGCTCCAGGCCCGCGGAGTGCGGGTGACCGGAGAGGCCGGCGCCCGCCATCGCCCGCTTCGGCCCGCCGACGACCCCGCCGTCCGCAACGGTGCGCCGCCGGCCCGGCCGCCTCGCCCCGAGGCGCTCGCGGAGCTCGTGCCCGAGCCGCTCGCCGCCGACATCACGCTCACCAACAAGGTCAGCCAGAACCTCCATGCCGAGCTGCTCCTCAGGCGCGTCGGGCTCCGGCAGGGGACCGGCTCGATCGCCGACGGGCTGGCGGCCGTCCGGGCCATGCTGACCGGCGCCGGAGTGCCGCGCGCGACCTACGACTTCTCGGACGGCTCGGGCATGTCGACCTACAACCGGGTCGCGCCGCGCGGGATGGTCGTCTTCCTGCGCTGGGCCGCGGGCCAGCCCTGGGGCGCCGCCTGGCGCGAGTCGCTGCCGATCGGGGGAGTCGACGGGACCCTGGCGAAAAGGTTCAAGGGCACGCCGCTCGAGACAAGGCTCTTCGCCAAGACCGGGACGCTCAACGCCACCAACGCCTTGTCGGGATATATGATCGCGAAGAGCGGGCGGACCTTGCTGTTCTCGGCCTATGCCAATGACGTGCCCGAGGGCGTCCGGGCGACCGACGCGATGGATGCCGCCCTCGTCATGATCGCGGAGGCGAATTAGCAATTCCTCCCCGAGCTCGCTCGGGGAGGGGGACCAGGCGAAGCCTGGTGGAGGGGCAATGCCGACTCCGAATTCCCCTCCACCACGCCGCTTCGCGTCGCGGTCCCCCTCCCCGAGCAAGCTCGGGGAGGAATTTCAGGGACCCCACGCCTCCACGACCGCTTCCCCTGTGGCGCGGCGGAGCTCGGCGATGCCGCTTTCGCGGTGCCTCGTCGGGTGGACCCGGTTGGTCAGCAGGGTCCAGGCGAGGCCGCGGTCGAAATCGACCCACAGGCCGGTTCCGGTGAAGCCGGTGTGGCCGATCGTCGCGGGCGAGCAGGAGTCGCCGCCGTGCCAGCCCTGGAAGCGGCGCTCCCAGCCGCAGGTCCGGTCGGCGTGGACAGGGGTCCGGATCGCCTCGATCATGACGGGCGAGGCGCCGCTGCCGTCGAGCAGGCCCCGGGCGAAGCCGAGCAGCCCGGCGACCGTCCCGAACAGTCCGGCATGGCCGGCCGAGCCGCCGAGCGCGGCGCAATTCTCGTCATGGACCTCGCCGCGCAGCAGCCTGCCGCGCCAGGAGCAATGCTCCGTCGCCACGGCCGGGCCCGGCGGCGGGCCGTAGCCCAGGCCCTCGGACAGGGGCCAGTCCGAGAGCGGGGCGCCGGCGATCCGCTCGATGGCGATGCCGAGCAGGATGAAGTTGATGTCCGAGTAGACGGGCGGGCCGCGGCGCCATTCGCGCTGGAGGACGAAGGCGCGCAGCCGGGCAGGGTCGCCGCCATAGGTGTAGATCGGCTCGACCGCGGGCAGGAAGGTTCGGTGGGCGAGGCAGTCGCGGAAGGTCAGCCGGCGCTCGGACGCGCCGTCGACGTCATACTGGCGCAAATCGGGGATGGCGTCGGTCAGGGGCCGGTCGAGATCGAGCCGGCCCTGCTCGGCGAGGCTCAGGATCATGGTCGAAGTCGCGACGACCTTGGTCAGCGAGGCGAGGTCGAACCAATGGTCCTCGGTGAGGGGCTCGGGCTCCGGAAGAAGGGCGGCCAGGCCCGCATGCTTCGTCCAGCGGCGGCCGTCGGCCGAGACGATGCCGAGGGCGGCGCCGGGGATCCGCCCGTCGGCGACCGCCCGGGCGGCGGGAGCGAAGGCGGAGTCGATCATCGGCGGTCGTCCGGCCTCGGCTTCGCACCGGTGAGCAGCGGCAGGAACAGCAGGGCGCCGAGGCTGATCGCTCCGGAGAAGAGGAAGAACAGGTCGAACCCGGCGAGGCCGGCGCGGTCGAGCTGCTCGACCACCTGCCCGCCCGCCCCCGACAACAGCCTCGGCAGAAGGAAGGCGAAGCCCGACAGGAAGGCATATTGCGCCCCCGGGAAGCGCGGGTTCACCAGCATCGAGAGGTAGACGACGAAGATCGTGCCCGCCATGCCGTTGCCGAACTGGTCGGCGGCGGTGGCGGCGTAGAGGGTGAGCTCGTCGTGCGGCTGGTGGGCAAGCCAGACGAAGCCGAAATTGCCCAGCGCCGCGACCGTCGCGCCGATGGTGAGGGTCACCCCCCAGCGCCAGCGGGTCACGATCCAGCCGCCGATCCCGACCCCGACGATGCTAGCGCCCAGAGCGACGATGCCGTCGGCGCGGCCGATCTCGCTCTTGGTGTAGCCGAGGCCGAGGATCATCGGCTTCGACAGGTTGAGCGCGAGCACGTCGCCCATCCGGTAGACCGAGACGAAGGCCATCAGGGCGATCGCCATGAAGCCCCAGCGCCAGAAGAAATCGACATAGGGCCCGATCGCCGGCGAGGTGCGCCAGAAGGAATCGGGGGGCAGAGCCCGGATCCTGGGCGTCAGGATGGCCATGACGAGGAAGGGCGTCATCGCGATTCCGAGCACCCAGGGGGTGACGTTGGTCTTCGGGCTGATCCCGGCGCGCGCGGCGGCGCCGAGGACCAGCCAGCCGGCCGCCGCGAACGCCGCCGCCACCGCGATCAGGATCGAGGCGCTGGCCGCCAGGCCCTTGGCCAGCGCCGTGGCGCGGTCGCCGCCGCAGCCGGGCTGGCGCGGCAGCAAGGCGAGGACCGGCAGCGGCAGGAACGCGCCCGCGGCGATCAGCAGATAGGAGGAAGTCCAGCCGGCCTCGACCCCGAAGCCGCGAAGGACCGGGGCGAGGCTGCCGGCGGGATCGGCGAACAGCAGCGCCCCGCTCCCGGCGGCGACCATCGCGGTCCGGTAGCCCCACAGGTTGGAGGCGGCGACCGGCCCCTGCTCCTCCGGCGTCGGCGCGAGCTCGATCCGCCAGGCGTCGGCCGCGACCTCGAGAGTCGTCGTCCAGAAGGCGAGCAGGACAGCGAACAGGGCGGTGAGCGGAAGGCTCGAGTCCGACGAGGTCAGCGCCATCGCCAGCATCGAGGTGAAGATGCCGAGCT
>DASQJV010000419.1:0-3665 GCA_035630855.1 Allosphingosinicella sp.
ACCGCGGCCGCCGAGCTCCATTACTTCAAGGACGGAACCGAGAAGGACCGACGCCGGGTCGTCGTCGGCCAGCCGGACTGGGAGACTCCCGAGCTCGGCTCGCCGATCGCCCGGCTGGTCGCCAACCCGCCCTGGACGATCCCCGAATCGATCGCCAAGGAGGAGATACTGCCCAAGGGGGCGGCCTATATGGCGAAAGAGAATATCGTCACCAAGAACGGCCGGCTGGTCCAGGAGCCGGGGCCGAAATCGGCGCTCGGCCTGGTCAAGTTCGACATGCTCAACGACGAGCAGATCTATCTCCACGACACGCCTGCCAAGGCCCTGTTCGCCTCGACCCAGCGCCACGCCAGCCACGGCTGCTCGAGGGTCGAGAATGCGGTCGAGTTCGCCCGCCTGCTCGCCCAGGACGACGGCAAGCTCGAGGCGTTCGACAAGGCGATGGCGACCGGGAAGGAGACTCCGGTCGAGCTGTCGAGCAAGATTCCGGTGCGGCTGCTCTACCACAGCGCCTATGTCGACGGCGGCCGGGTCGTCTTCCGGACCGATCCCTACGCCTGGGACGACAAGGTCGCCGCCGCCCTCGGCCTCGGCGGCCCGGTGAGGCCGCGGGTCAAGGTCAAGGTCAACGACATCGGGCCGTAGGACTATCCTCCCCATCGGAGATGGGGAGGGGGACCAGGCGTAGCCTGGTGGAGGGGTAATTGCTCAGGACTGTTCCAGTTACCCCTCCACCATGCTTCGCATGGTCCCCCTCCCCATGGCTTCGCCACGGGGAGGATCAGGCCGTTGGTCGATGCCCGGATGCGCTTCGTCGGCGGCGCGGGCCATTCGCAGAGCCGTTGCGGCCCCGTGTCGAAGCGAGAGCGCGCGCCGAGGCGCCGAGGGCTAGGTCCAGTCCAGCGGCGCGGGGTTTCGACCCTGTCTCATCCCCGGGGAAGGGGCCTCGCGCCGCAACCGTTCAGACAAGGACAAGACCATGAACCGTATGCTTTCCGCCGCCGCCGCCCTCGCCATGACGGCGGGCGCTTTCGCCCTCGCCGCCCCGGCCTCCGCCGCTCCCGTCGAGGACATCGTCAGCATCAGCCTCGAAGGCCTCGATGCCGCCAACCCCTCCGACGCCGTCCGGATCGACCGGCGCATCCGCACCGCCGCCCAGGACGTCTGCGGCTCGAAGCGGATCCAGCCGATGGACCTGCGCGAACGGGCCGAGGCCTGCGAGGCCGCGGTCACCGCCGACGCCCGCAGCGCGATCCAGCTCGCCGCCGCGAAGCAGAGCACGCCCTTCCGACTCGCCCTCCGGGTCCGTTGACCGGGGCCTGCGACCAACCTGGCTCGCCCGGCGTCCGCTGCCCCTTTAGCGGCGCCCGGCGAGCCCTTTTGCGTTGGCGAGATAGAGCCGTCCGACCTTCTGCTCCTCGCCGTCGGCGAGCCTCGCCCACCAGCGGCCGCCTTCGTCCCGCCTGAGGCCGGTGACGAAGTCGCGGCGGACGATCGCGGAACGGTGAAGGCGGACGAACTTCGCCGGGTCCAGCTCCTCCTCCAGCTTGCCGATCGTGTGGTTGATCAGCCAGCTCCTCCTGCCGACGTGGAGCCGCATATAGTCGCGCTCGGCGCTGACCCGGTCGACATCGGCGGCGGCGAGCCGGACCAGGCCGCGGGCCTCCGACACCCAGAATTCCTCGACGAAGGACGAGCCCGGGCCCTCGGCCGCCGGCGACTCCTCGCGCCCGGCGAGCCGCTCCCGGGCGCGCTCGACGGCCCGGGCGAGGCGCTCGGCCGAGACCGGCTTCATCACATAGTCGACCGCCTCGACGTCGAAGGCGGCGACAGCGAACATGTCGAAGGCGGTGACGAAGATCACCAGCGGCGGCTTCGGCACCCTGGCCAGCGCCCGGGCGACGTCGATCCCGTCCATGCCCGGCATGGCGATGTCGAGCAGCACCGCGTCGGGCTCCATCGCCTCGACCAGGCGCAGGGCGGCGGCGCCTTCCGACGCGGTTCCGGCCAGCACCACCCCCTCCATCCGGGCGAGAAGCAGCTGGAGGCGCTCGACGGCGAGCGGCTCGTCGTCGACGACGAGGAATCGAATCGGATCAGTCATCGCCCTCCAATGGCATAGAAAGCGTCACCCGCCAGCCGCCGCCGGGTAGCGGACCGTGCTCGCAGGCGGCTTCGGCGCCGAAGCGGGCGGCGAGCCGCTCGCAGACGTTGACCAGGCCGACCCCGGTGCCGTGCTCGTCCTTCGCCGGCCCGGTCGGCCCGCGGTCGTTCTCGACGGTGAGGATCAGCCGCGAATCCTCCTCGCGGGCGGCGACGGTCAGCCTCACCGGCTCGGCGGTCCGGGCGACTCCGTGCTTGATCGCATTCTCGACCAGGGGCTGGAGGATGAGCGGCGGCACCCGGGCGGAACGGAGGTCGGCGGGGACGTCGATGCGGACGTCGAGCCGCCTTGGAAAGCGCAATTTCTCGATGTCGAGATAGAGCTTCTGGAACTCGATCTCCTGGGCGAGGGTGATGTCCTCGCTCGGATCGAGCGCCAGGCTGGAGCGGAAGAAAGCGGAGAGGTTGACGATCATCGCCTCCGCTTCCTCCTCGCGCCGGGCCATGACCAGCGAGGACAAGGAGTTCAGGGTGTTGAACAGGAAATGCGGGTTGACCTGGTAGCGAAGCGCCCGGAGCTGGGCCTCCTGGGCGTCGCGCTCGGCTCCGGCGGCCCTCCGCTCGGCGGCTCGGAGCCGGGCGGCCGAGCTTATCGCGATGTAGAAGCTCGCCCAGGCGACGAAGAAGAAATACCAGGTGACGAGGCCGTCGGCGATCAGCCGGAGCGCCTTCTGCCGGCGCAGCTCCGGGTCGATCGGAAGCGGCGGGACGATCTGCATCCCGTTGGGGCCGACCTTGATCTCGTCGCCCGTCGCCGAGCGGATGATCCGCGTTCCGTCGGGGCCCTGGCGGATGATGGTCCGCTCGGGCAGAGGCTGCTGGACGGCGAAGGCGAGGTTGAAGGTCGAGAAGATCGCGGCCGCCGGGACGCAGGCGATGGCGGCGGCGACGATCTGGATGCGGACGCTCTCGCGGGCGGCCCGGCTGAGGACGAAATAGACGAGGAAGGTGAGGATCGTCCCGATCACGCAGCCGAGCGCCCGGTAGGCGAGCAGCCCGACCTTGTCCTCTATGAGGACGGTCCGGATGATGATGGTCGCGAAGTAGAACAGCCAGAAGCCGAGGATCGACGCCGCCGCGAGCGGCAGGTCGGGCAGGCGCCGATGGGCGCGATAGTCGGTGAAGCTCTCCATCCCGGCTCCCTCTTACCCGCTCTTGCTCGTTTGTGTCCTTCGGCGCGTGCCGTTCGCAGACGGAGCGAGGGGGTTGGTCGAAAATCATCCGCCCCGATCCTCCCCGCCGTCCGGAGAAGTTGAGGAAGTTGAGGATTGCTCCGGCCCCTCGGGCACGGAGGGGGGCGAATCGCACCAGGCGTCCTCCGGCAGCCGCCCGAGCAGGCCGCTTCGGCAGGCGCGGTCCCACTGATCGCCGCTCCATCCGGCCATGGCGTCGGGATCGAGGTCCCAAACCTCGAGGGCGTCCTCGCCGGCCTCGGCCATGAGCGGGCCGAGATCGGGAGGGGGCGGCGAAGGGGGCACCGGCGTCGCGGGCGCCGAGCCGGT
>DASQJV010000420.1:0-3072 GCA_035630855.1 Allosphingosinicella sp.
GGAGATGCAGCAATGGACCTGGGTGATGGGGCGCGCCCAGCAGATGATGCTCGAGCATGTCGCCAAGGCGATGGGCGAGGCCGGCGCCGCCGGGCCGAAGGCGCCGCAGCTGCCCTGGCTCAACATGTTCGCCGATCCGGCCAGGATCGCCGAGCAGCAGGCCGACCTGTGGACCCAGGGCCTGGCGATCTGGCAGCGCGCGCTCGGCGGCGACTCCGCGCCGCGCACCGAGCTCGCCGAGAAGGCCGACAGGGACAGGCGCTTCGCCGCCCCGCAATGGCGCGACAACCCGCTGTTCGACATGATCCGGCAATCCTACCTGCTCGTCTCCGAGCGGCTGCTCGGCTCGGTCGACTCGCTCGAAGGCGTCGACCCGAAGCAGCGCGAGAAATTGCGCTTCGTCACCAGGAACTTCGTCGACGCCATGGCCCCGTCCAACTTCGCCGCCACCAATCCTCTGGTCCTCGAACGGGCGATGGAGACCAAAGGCGAGAGCCTCCTGAAGGGCCTCGAGCACATGCTCGGCGACATCTCGAAGGGCCAGCTCACCCATACCGATCCCGAGGCGTTCGAGGTCGGCCGCAACATCGCAATCACGCCCGGCAAGGTGGTGAAACGGACGCCGCTCTACGAGCTCATCCAATATTCGCCGACCACGGACGAGGTTCACGAGACGCCGCTGGTCATCTTCCCGCCCTGGATCAACCGCTTCTACATCCTCGACCTCAACCCCAAGAAGAGCTTCATCCGCTGGGCGGTGGAGCAGGGCCTGACCGTCTTCGTCGTCTCCTGGAAGTCGGCCGACGAGAGCCTCGCCGGGACCACGCTCGACGATTACGTGCTCCGCGGCCAGGTCGACGCGATCGACACGGTCCGCGAGCTGCTCGGAGTCGAGAGCGTCCATGCCATCGGCTATTGCGTCGCCGGCACGACTCTCGCCGCGACCCTGGCCCTGCTCGAGGCCCGCGGCGAGTCGGACAAGGTCGCCAGCGCCACCTTCTTCACCGCCCAGGTCGATTTCTCCGAAGCGGGGGACCTCAACCTGTTCGTCGCCGACGAGACCCTCCAGCTGATCGACCAGATCTCGGCCGACAAGGGCTATCTCGACGGCCGCTACATGGCCGCCACCTTCAACATGCTGAGGGGCCGCGACCTGATCTGGAGCTACGTCACCAACAATTATCTGATGGGCGAGGATTACGTGCCCTTCGACCTGCTCCACTGGAATTCGGACACGACCAACCTGCCCGCCAAATGGCACCAGGCCTATCTCAGGGACTTCTACCGCGACAACAAATTGGTCCGCGCCGGCGAGCTGGTCGTCGACGGCACCCCGATCGACATCCACAAGGTCAGGACCCCGACCTACGTCCAGGCCGGCCGCGAGGACCATATCGCCCCGCCCGCCAGCGTCTGGAAGATCACCCATTATTTCCAGGGCCCGCTTCGCTTCGTCCTCGCCGGAAGCGGCCATATCGCCGGCGTGGTCAACCCGCCCGAGGCCCGAAAATACCAATATTGGACCAACGACGGCAGGCCGGCGAGCCTCGACGAGTTCGTCGCCGGCGCCACCGAGCACAAGGGCAGCTGGTGGCCCGACTGGATCGAGTGGATCGGCGCGCAGGACGGCAAGAAGGTGCCTGCGAAGGGGGCGCGGGTGCCCGGCAAGGGCAAGCTCAAGGCGATCGAGGATGCCCCCGGAAGCTACGTCAAGGCGCGGTAGTCGTCATCCCGGACTTGATCCGGGATCCATGAACACCGCGGCGCGAAGACTCGACCTGACGTGTTCATGGATTCCGGCCTTCGCCGGAATGACGGCCCCCCTACAGCCGCCCCAGCGCCTTCTCGGCGATCGCCCGGGCCATGGCCTTCTTCTGCTCGCCGGACAGGAGCGGGTTGCCGCCGCTCATCCGCGACCGCATCGTCGGCGGCGTGACGGCCAGATAGGAATCGCCCTTCAGGACGTGGAGCTGCTGGTTGGCCCCGAAAAAGGCCTCGTCGCCGAGTCCGCTCACCGCTCCGCCCTCGGCTATCGCCTCGCCGGCCTGGGCCTCGGCGCCCTCGCCTTTCGCCATCTCCCCGCCGATCCGGCCGAGCGCGCCGGCAGCGTCGCGCGCCGTCTTCATCGCCTCGCCGCCGCCGGTTCGGGCGACCTCGACCGTCACCGAGGAGGCCATGGCGTCCTCGGTCTCGTAGCCGCAGGCCTCGCCGTCCGGCTTCGCCGCGACGACCTTCTCGCCGATCGCCGCCGCGACCTCCTCCTTGGTGACCAGCGCGCAGGGATCGCTCGCGGCGGCGGCCGGGGCGGGACCGCCGTCGTTGGCGAACGCCGGCTCGGCTTCGCTCCCGCCGGAGCCGCAACCCTGCGCCGCGAGCGCGACGGACCCCAACAGCGCCAGGCGCCACGACCGCAAATTCTTCATCCACTCTCTCCTCGGCTCGCCGGTGCACCCGCCGGTCGTCGCCCTGGCTGGCTTGGCCGGGGCGAGAAAAAGGCGCAAGCCAGTCTTGTGCTGCACCGCAACATTTTCTCTTGAAACCCCGGCCCGAATCGCTTATGTTGCATCGCAGCATAGATTCAAAGGAACACCCGATGGCCGATCAGCAGACCCAGACCCAGACCGCCGCGGCGGCCGTCGAAGCCACGGCGAAAGCTCCGGCCGCGGTCGCCAAGGCCGCCACCCCGGCGGTGACTCCGAAGGCCGAGGCTCCGGCCGCCGCCGCCAGGGCCGCCGCCGCTCCGGCGAAGGCCGCCGCCAAGGTGATCAAGGCCGCCGCTCCCAAGGCCGCCAAGCCGGCCCGCAAGACCCGCGCCGCCAAGCCCGCCAAGCCGGCCGCCCGCAAGGCCGGCCGCCCGGCCCGGCGCGCCGTCGCCGCGGCCGCCACCCAGACCAACCGCATCCAGAACGAAGGAACCCGGATCATGAAGAAAGAGACCGCCCAGGTCGCCGACCGCCTCCAGGCCGTCTTCGGCGACGTCAACGAGCGCGCCCGCACCCAGATCGAGCGCAACACCCGCGTCGCCGAGGAGATGACCGAGCTCTCCAAGGGCAATGTCGAGGCGTTCGTCGC
>DASQJV010000421.1:0-5657 GCA_035630855.1 Allosphingosinicella sp.
AGGAGCTGTCGGTCGAAAGCGCGCTGGCGAGCCTCACCGAGTGATCCTCTCCCGCTACGAGCGCATGATCGCGCGGCGCTACCTGCTGCCGGGCAAGGGCGAAGGGTTCATTGTCGTCGTCGCCGGCTTCTCCGTCGGCGCGGTTGCATTGGGCGTCGCCGCGCTGATCATCGTGATGAGCGTCATGAACGGCTTCCGCGCCGAGCTGTTCGACAAGATCGTCGGACTGAACGGCCATGCCGTGGTCCAGGGCTATGGCGGCCAGCTTCCCGACTGGCGCGACATCGTCCGCCAGGCCCGTGCCACCCCCGGAGTGACCGACGCCCTGCCGCTGATCGAGCAGCCGCTGATGGTGAGCTATGAAGGCCGGGTCGAGGGCGTTCTCGTGCGCGGCATGAAGCGCTCGGACATCCTCCGCAACGAGACCCTCCAGGGCAAGGTCCTCTCCGGCTCGCTCGAATCGCTCCGCGCCGGCGCGGGCAATGTCGCGATCGGAGCCCGGCTCGCCGAGTCGCTCGGAGCCAATGTCGGCGGCCAGATCAGCCTGATCAGCCCCGACGGCCGGACAACCCCGTTCGGAACGGTGCCCAGGATCGTCTCCTACAACGTCTCCGCCATCTTCGAGGTCGGGGTCTATGATTACGACAAGACGTTCGTGATCATGCCGATCGAGGACGCCCAGACCCTGCTTCTGATGGGCGACGCGGTCGGCATGGTCGAGGTGCAGACGGTCGACGCCGACCGGGTCGGCGAGATCCTCGAGCCGCTTCGCGCCGGCGTCAGCGGCCGAGCCGGGGTCTCCGACTGGCGCTCGATGAAAACGGCCCTATTCGAGGCGCTCCAGGTCGAGCGGGTGGCGATGTTCGTCATCCTCTCGATCATCATCCTCGTCGCCGTCTTCAACATCCTGTCCTCGCTGATCATGCTGGTCCGAGCCAAGACCCGCGACATCGCCATCCTCAGGACGATGGGGGCGAGCCGGCGGGGGCTGATGAAGGTGTTCATGACGGTGGGCGTGATCATCGGCGCGATCGGGATCCTCGCCGGGCTCGGCCTCGGCTTCCTGCTCCTCTACTTCCGCCAGCCCTTCGTGAACCTCATCCAGTTCCTGACCGGCCAGAATCTGTGGGACCCGTCGATCCGCTTCCTCACCGAGCTTCCGGCCAAGACCGACCCGTTCGAGGTCCTCGCCATCGTAACCATGGCGCTGGTGCTGAGCTTCCTCGCGACGCTCTATCCGGCGTGGAAGGCGGCGAGCACCGATCCGGTGCAGGTGCTCCGCTATGAATGAGGTGCTCGAGGTCAAGGGTCTGAGGCGGAGCTTCCGGCAGGGGGGAGTCACCATCGATGTGCTTCGCGGGATCGACCTCGAGGTCCGGCAGGGCGAGATCGTCGCCCTGCTCGGCCCGTCGGGATCGGGCAAGTCGACCCTGCTACAGGCGGTGGGATTGCTCGAGGGCGGCTTCCAGGGCTCGATCCGGATCGCCGGCGAGGAGGTCGCCGAGCTGAGCGACGGCAACCGCACAAGGGTGCGCCGCGACACTTTGGGCTTCGTCTACCAGTTCCACCACCTCCTCCCCGATTTCACCGCGCTCGAGAACGTCGTCATCCCGCAGCTGGTCAAGGGCGCCACCCGGGAAGGCTCGGAGGAGCGTGCCAAGTCGCTCCTGGCCACTCTCGGCCTCGCCGAGCGGATCGCACACCGCCCCAGCAAATTGTCGGGCGGCGAGCAGCAAAGGGTCGCAGTCGCCCGGGCGCTCGCCAACCGGCCGGCGCTGGTCCTGGCCGACGAGCCCACCGGCAATCTCGACGAGGGGACGGCCGACATCGTCTTCGCCGAATTCCTCCGCCTCGTCCGCGACGAAGGCAGCGCCGCGCTGGTGGCCACCCACAATGAGCGGATCGCGGCGAAGATGGACCGGGTGCTGAGGCTCCACGAGGGCGTCCTGGAGTGAGCCCGACCTTCCGACGGGTCCTCTGGAGGACCATCGTCGGCATCGCCGCCGCGATCGCCCTGCTGTTTGTCGCCCTGATCGTCGCGTTCGGAAGCGGCTACGTGAGAAATTTCCATATTCCCTCCGAGGGTATGGCGCCGACTCTGGAGAAAGGCGACCGCCTGGTCGCCTTCATGGACGGCGGAACCGATCTCAGGCGCGGCGACGTCGTCCTGCTGAGGGTGGGCGAGTCGACCTACGTCCAGCGGATCGCCGGTCTGCCGGGCGATACGATCGGCATGCGGGGCGGCGTGGTCGTCCTGAACGGTCGCCCGGTCGCCCAGCGCCTGCTGGCCAGGGAGCGGCGCGCCGAATCCTCCGGGGCTTCGCTCGCGCGCCGGCTCGCCGAGCAGCTGCCAGGCGAAGCGACACCGCACGAGATACTGGACATGGGTCCGTCCCAGTTCGACGAATTCCCCGAGCAGCGGATTCCGGCCGGCTTCGTCTTTACGCTCGGCGACAATCGCGACCGCTCCGCCGACGGCCGGGTCCCGCGTGAGGAGATGGGCGTCGAGATGCTTCCGCTCGGCGACGTTCAGGGCAAGCCGCTCTTCTGCCTGAAAGGCTGCGACCTCCGCCGGTGACGTCGGCCGGTGCCGGGAATTCGCCGGGAAAGATGCCGTCGTTGCTGCGTTGGCGGCGGGCGAGCGGGGCAGTTGGAGCGGTTCGATGGCGTTGCGTAATCTGATTCTGCTGGTCGCGGGAACGTCCGCGCTGCTCGGCGGCTGCGGCTGGATGAAGAAGAAGGACCCGCCGGACCAGAAGAGCAAGGCCGAGCTCGCAAGCGAGCAGCGGGATCGGATCCGCAAGGCCTGCGCCTCTCAAGCCACCTACGACCGCCTGAAGGAGCTGGTCTTCGACGAGGCGGCCCGGATCCGCAATTCCGACCCGCGCAACCTCGATCCGCTCGCCGCCTCGGCGGTGGTGCGGATGGAGGAGCCGGTCGTGAAGAGCCGCGACGACGAGCTGAACGTCACCGTCTGCTCGGGCCGCTTCATCCTCGAGCTCCCGCCCGGCGCGGAAAATGCCTTCGACGGCAAAAGACGCCTCGAAGCCGACGTCGAATATGCCGCCCAGGCCGCCGTCGACGGAAGCGGCCTCGTCTACCAGATGGACGGCGCCGAGCCGATCATCTACCGGCTCGCCACCTTCGGGATGAAGGGCGCACCGCTGCCGAAATTCACCCAGGCGCCGCCGGTGCCGATCCCGTCGCCGGCGCCCGAAGCGCCTCCGCCGGAATCGCCGCCGATGCCGCCGGTCGCCGAGCCCCGGCCGAGCGAAACGCCGTCTCCGCCGGCGCCCGCCGCGAAAGCGCCGCCGACCCGGGTCACGGTCCGGCCGAGCTTCAACTGCCGCTACGCCAGGACCCGGACCGAGAAGATGATCTGCGCGTCGCCCCGGCTGGCGGCGCAGGACCGGGCGATGGCGTCGCTCTATTACGACCTGATGGCCGGAGCCGACCCGGCGACGAGAGGCCATTTGCGCCGAAGCCGCGACGCCTTCCTCGGCCGGCGCGAGCAATGCCGGAGCGAGAGCTGCGTCGACTCCGCTTATGCGTCGCGGATGGCCGAGCTCAGGAACATCGCCCGCGGCGACTAGCGCGGCCCACGGGCGGGCGAATAGGTGTGGAAAACCCGACGCACGGCGCTTCCATCGCCGCTCGCCAGCCACCATAAGATGGCCATGGCCGGCCCCTTCGTCCCCCTCCGGATATTCTCCAGCTACACCATGCTGGAGGGGTCGATCGAGCCCAAGGCCATCGCCAAGGCGGCGAAAAGGCTCGACTTTCCCGCCGCGGCCCTGACCGACCGCAACGGCCTCTACGCCGCCATGGCGTTCACCGACGCCTGCCGCGAGGCGGGGGTTCAGCCGATCGTCGGCACCATGCTCGCGGTCGCCCGGCCAGGCGGCGGCAACGGCGCTCCGGTGCTCGACTGGATCGGCCTCTACGCCCAGAATTCGACCGGCTACGGCAATTTGTGCACGCTCGTCTCCGCCGCCCATCTCGGCAGGCCGGTCGAGGAGCCGGCCCATGTCGGCCTCGACGCCCTGGAGGGGCGGAGCGAGGGCCTCATCGCCCTGACCGCAGGCTCGGAAGGCGCTCTCGCGCGGCTTCTCGCCGAGGAGCAGGAGAAGGACGCGGCCGAGGTGCTGGAGCGCCTCCAGGGGCTGTTCCCCGGCCGCCTCTATATCGAGCTGAGCCGCCGCGGCGACCCCGTCGAGACCCGCGCCGAGCCGCGTCTGCTCGAGCTCGCCTACGAGCGCGACCTGCCGCTCGTCGCCACCAACCCAGCCGCTTATGCGGAGGCGCATTTCCACCAGGCGCACGACGCCATGCTGTGCATCGCACAGTCGAGCCAGCTCGACCGCGACGACCGCAAATGCTCGTCCACCGAAGCCTGGCTGAAGCCCGCGGCCGAGATGCGGCGGCTGTTCGCGGACCTGCCCGAAGCGATCGAGAATACGGGCGTCATCGCCCGCCGCTGCGCCTTCGGAGCGCCCAAGCGCAAGCCGATCCTCCCCAGCATCGCCGGCGACACCGAGGCCGAAGCCGAGCAGCTCCGCCGCGACGCGCGCGCCGGGCTCGAGGCTCGGCTCGCTCTCTATTCGGATTTGAGCGAGGGCGATCGGAAAGCCTATTTCGAGCGGCTCGACTATGAAGCGGACATCATCGTGCGGATGGGCTTCTCGGCTTACTTCCTGATCGTCGCCGACTTCATCAAATGGGCCAAGGACAACGACATACCGGTCGGGCCGGGCCGCGGGTCGGGCGCCGGTCGGTGGTCGCCTGGGCGCTCACCATTACCGATCTCGACCCGCTCCGGCTCGGCCTCCTGTTCGAGCGCTTCCTCAACCCCGAGCGAGTGTCGATGCCGGACTTCGCCATCGACTTCTGCGAAACCCGGCGAGGCGAGGTCATACGCTACGTCCAGCAGCGCTACGGGACGGACAAGGTCGCCCAGATCATCACCTTCGGGAAATTGAAGGCGCGCGCCGTGCTCAAGGATACCGGGCGGGTGCTGCAGATGCCCTATGGCCAAGTCGACCGGCTGGCCAAGGCGATCCCCAACCACCCGACCGACCCCTGGACCCTGGAGCGCGCTCTGAACGGGGTCACCGAGCTCGCCGCCGAATATAAGAACGACGGCCAGGTCCGACGGCTGTTCGACCTTGCGATGAAGCTGGAGGGGCTCCCGCGCCACGCCTCGACCCACGCCGCCGGAGTTGTCATCGGCGACCGCCCGCTCGACCAGCTCGTCCCGCTCTACCGCGACCCGCGCTCGGACATGCCGGTCACCCAGTTCGACATGAAATATGTCGAGGCGGCAGGCCTGGTGAAGTTCGACTTTCTCGGCCTCAAGACGCTGTCGGTGCTGCACAAGGCGATCGAGATGCTGGCCAGGCGGGGCGTCGAGGTGAAGCTCGACCGGCTGCCCTGGGACGACGAGGCGGTCTACAAATTGCTCCAGCGCGGCGAGACGGTCGGCGTGTTCCAGCTGGAATCGGAGGGGATGCGGCGCACCCTGGCGGCGGTGAAGCCGGACAATTTCGGCGACATCATCGCGCTCGTCTCGCTCTACCGCCCGGGGCCGATGGACAATATTCCCTTGTTCGGCGACCGCAAGAATGGCCGCGTCGAACTGGCTTATCCGCACCCTCTGC
>DASQJV010000422.1:0-4128 GCA_035630855.1 Allosphingosinicella sp.
GAAGATCGAACCCTTCCTCGTCGAGGCTGGTCGAGTCGTTGTAGACGTTGAAGAAGTAGCGGGGCACCGGACCTTGAATGCACGTTTTGCCGAATTCCGCCTTTATCTAGGTTGGGTTTGGGACGGTCCGATCGCGGTCAAACGAGCAAGGCCTGCACCGTTACTCCACTGGCGCGCCCCGCCCCGTCCCTCTATCCCTCTGTTCTCAAAATGCATTTCGAGGGGAGAAGGCGATGCGGTTCGTGGCGATGAAGGCGGCTCTGCTCGCGGTGACGGCGGCGGCGGGGCTGGCGGGGGCCGGCGGGCCGGGCCGGGCGGCTCCGGCGGCGAGCGCGATCGAGGTTCCTCCGCTCCAGTATAAGGAGCGCAGGCTCGCCAACGGGCTCCGCGTCATCTCGATGCGCGACACGAGCACGGCCAACGTCTCGGTGTCGGTCTGGTACGAGGTCGGCTCCAAGCACGATCCGGAAGGCCGCTCCGGCTTCGCCCACCTGTTCGAGCACATATTGTCGCGCAAGACGCGCAACATGCCCTACAATATGATCAACCGGCTGGTCGAGGACGTCGGCGGCGAACGCAACGCCAGCACGTCGACCGACCGGACCAATTATTACGAGAGCGTGCCCGCCCGCTATCTCGAGACGATGCTGTGGACCCATGCTGAGCGCATGGCCCGGCCGGTGATCGATCCTCAGGTGTTCGAGACCGAGCGGGGAGTCGTCAAGGAGGAGTATCGCCAGGGCGTGCTTACCCCGCCCTACGGCCGGCTCCGGCTTCTCGTCACCGACAACGCCTTCGACGTCTCGCCGCACCGCCGCTCGACGATCGGAAGCATCGAGCAGCTCGACGCCGCCACCGTCGAGGACGCCCGGGCCTTCCACGAGGCCTATTACGGGCCGGACACCGCCACCCTGATCGTCTCGGGCAATTTCGACCAGAAGCAGCTGGACGGCTGGGTCGACAAATATCTCGGCCCGATCCCGGCGCGGGCCGGCAGAATGCCGCTCGCCGTCACGGTGCGCGAGGCGAAGCGGACGTCGCCGCGGACGGCGACCATGTACGCGCCCAACGTGCCCCTGCCCGTGGTCGGCTCGGTCTGGCGGATTCCCGGGCTGGCGCATCGCGACATGGCCGCGATCGAGGTGATGGACGGGATCCTCACCACCGGCGAGAGCTCGAGGCTCCACAAGATCCTGGTCCGCGAGAAGAGGCTGGCCACCCAGGCGGGCGCCCAGCTCGCGCCGTTCGAGGAGGAAGGCTATTATGCGCCCAACGTGATCCTCGCCGGCGGCCGGAGCGTCGAGGAGGCCGAGGCCGCCCTCGCCGCCGAGATCGAGCGGATCCGGAGCCAGCCGGTCACCGCCGCCGAGCTCGCCGAGGCGAAGAACGAGCTTCTCGCCGACGCGCTCCGCCAGCGCGAGACGTTCAGCGGCCGGGCCTCCGGGCTGGGCGAAATGCTTGTCCGCTCGGGCGATCCCAGGCAGTGGGACAAGCTCATCGCCGCCTATCGGAACGTGACCGCCGCCGACGTCCAGCGCGTGGCCCGGACCTGGCTGACGCCCGCCTCGCGGGTCGACCTGCGCTACCTCAACGAAAGCGCCCGCCCGGCGGGCCAGCCGGACAATTGGGCCAATCCGGCGCCGATGCCGCGCTTCAAATCGGCCCCGCCGGCGACCCGGCCGCCCAACGCGCTCGCCGCAGAGGGCGAGCGCGAGGCGCCCCCGGCGCCGGGCCAGGCGGTCCGGGTGACTCCGCCCGTCATCTCCGAGACCAAGCTCCCGACCGGCCTCAGCGTCGTCACCGCGCGCAGCGGCCAGGTGCCGCTGGCGACCATGACCTTGGTGGTGAAGGGCGGGTCCTCGACCGATCCTCGCGGCAAGTCCGGCCTCGCGACCATGGCCGCGGACCTCGCCACCAAGGGCACGGCGAGCCGCAGCGCGGAGCAGATCTCGGCCGAGCTCGAGGCTCTCGGAGCGACCCTCAACACCGGCGCGGGCCCCGACGGCTCCTTCCTGTCGATCACCGCTCCGGTCGCCAATCTCGAGGCGGCGGGCCGGGTCCTCGCCGACATCGCCCAGAACGCCACCTTTCCGGCCGAGGAGCTCGAGCTCCAGCGCAAGCAGGCGATCGACTCGCTCTCCATCGCGCTGCGCAATCCCGGCCAGCTCGCCAGCATGATCGCTCTGCCCCTGGTCTATGGCGACGCCCCCTACGCGACCCTGGGCAACGGCACGCCCAGGTCGCTCGCTTCGCTGACTCGCGACGATTTCGTCGAGCAGCATCGCAAATGGTGGCATCCCGGCAACAGCGCGCTGGTCATCTCGGGCGGGATCGACTCGGCCCGGGCCGACGCTTTGGCCGCGTCCCTGCTCGGCGGCTGGCGCGGCGAGGGGGCGGCTCCGACTCCGCCCGCCGAGCGCGCCGGCCGGGCTCAGAAGGTGCGGACGATCGTCGTCGACCTGCCCGGCGCCGGCCAGGCGGCGGTGCTCGCGGCGGTGCGCGGGATCAGCCGCTCCGATCCGCTCTACTACCAGGCCAACGCCGCCAACGCCGTGCTCGGCGGAGGCTCGAGCGGCCGCCTGTTCCAGGAGGTGCGGACGAAGCGCGCTTTGTCCTACGGCGCCTATAGCGGGATGCCCGCCAGGCTCGACGCCGGCCTTCTCACCGCCAGCGGCCAGACCAAGAACGAGACCGCGGCCGAGGTCGCCAGGGTCTTCCTCGACGAGCTCGACCGGCTCGGCCGGGAGAAGCTGCCGGCCCAGGACGTGACCAACCGGATCGCCTTCCTCACCGGCGCCTTCAACCGCCAGGCCGAGACCAGCGGCGGCCTGGGCGGGATGCTCGCCAACCTCCTCCAGCAGGGCATGGAGCCGTCGGAGGTGGCCCGCTTCGTCGCGAAGATGGAGTCGGTGACGCCCGAGGGCGCCTCGGCGGCGGCGGCGGGTCTGGTCGGAGCCGACCGGGCGACTCTTGTCGTGGTCGGCGACGCCTCGAAGTTCATCGACAAGCTCCGAGCCGTCCGCCCGGACCTCGAGGTGATCCGCTTCGACGAGCTCGACCTCGATTCGCCGACCCTGCGCAAGGCGGGCTGAGCGTCCTCAATTCGTCATCCCGGGCTTGACCCGGGATCCATGAACACGGCCGCGTGAGTACTCGACCGGTCGTGTTCATGGATTCCGGCTTTCGCCGGAATGACGATAGGCCGTTAAGGCGGCGATCATCGGATCGTGCTAGGAGGAGGCCATGCGTATCTTCCTCCTGGCCGCAGCGGCGCTCGCGCTTCCCGGCTGCATCGCCCAGACGGCGCTCGACGTCGCCGCCATCCCGGTCAAGGTCGCCTCGGCCGGGGTCGACGCCGCGATCACAACCCAGGCCGAGGCCGACGAGAAGCGCGGCCGCCAGATCCGCCGCCAGGAAGAATGTATCGGCAAGGAAGAGCGCAAGGCCCGCAAGCAGGATCGCGAGCCCGACTACGAGAAATGCGAGCCGAAGAACTAAACCCCTCTCCCTGTAGGGGAGAGGGAGGGGCCCGCCCGGCGCAGCCGGGTGGGAGGGTGAGGGACCGTCCTCCGTCGCCGTTGCCCTTACCCTGGTTCGCTTCGCGAACCTGTCCCTCTCCCCTCCAGGGAGAGGGGTCGGTCAGGCCAGAATCGACCTCGCCGACTCCACGACCTTCTCAGGATCGCCCCGCGGCGGGATCGTCACGCCTTTCCGGACCGCCGGCCGCTCGGCGATCGCGGCCAGCCAGCGCTGGAGATGGTCGAGCCCGTCGACCGGCACGCCCGGCCATTCGTGGGTCCGCACCCAGGCGAAATTGGCGATGTCGGCGATCGAATAATCGCCGGCCAGCCATACGTTGTCCGCGAGGCGGCCGTCGAGCACCTCGAACAGCCGCCGGCTCTCGCGGCGGTAGCGCTCGATGACGCTTGGGATTTCTTCCGGGAAATAGCGGGTGAAGACGTTGGCCTGGCCCATCATCGGGCCGACTCCGCCCATCTGGAACATCAGCCACTGCATGACCAGGCTCCGGCCCTTCGCGTCGGCCGGCATCAGCCGGCCCGTCTTCTCGGCGAGATAGACCATGATCGCCCCCGATTCGAACACCGCGAAATCCCCCTCGTCCCGGTC
>DASQJV010000423.1:0-2823 GCA_035630855.1 Allosphingosinicella sp.
ATCGAAGTTGGTGCGCTGCTCCAGCCGCTGGGCTTCGAGCAGGCGGCCGGCGGAATTGAATTCCGCGAGGCGGATTTCAAGGTCGCGCTTGATGCGGTGCACGGCTTGCTCCAGCGTGGGCTTGGGGGTGACGTAATGCGAATTGGAATAGATTTTCACCTGCTCCAGTTCGGCGGCCTTCTGGCCGGTGAGCGGATCGAATTCGGCAATGCTTTCGATCTCGTCGCCGAAGAAGGAGAAGCGCCAGGCGCGGTCTTCCAAGTGCGCGGGCCAGAGCTCGACGACGTCGCCGCGCACTCGGAACAGGCCGCGGCCGAAGCCCGCGTCGTTGCGCTTATATTGCAGCGCGACCAGCTTGCGGATGATCTCGCGCTGATCGACGCTCTGGCCCTTCTTCAGATCGAAGATCATCGCCGAATAGGTCTCGACCGAGCCGATGCCGTAGAGGCAGGAAACCGAGGCGACGATGATCACGTCATCGCGCTCGAGCAGCGACCTTGTCGCCGAATGGCGCATCCGGTCGATCGCCTCGTTCACCGAGCTTTCCTTCTCGATGTAGGTGTCGGAGCGCGGGACGTAGGCCTCGGGCTGGTAATAATCATAATAGGAGACGAAATATTCGACGGCGTTGTCGGGGAAGAAGCTCTTGAACTCGCCGTAGAGCTGGGCGGCGAGGATCTTGTTCGGGGCGAGGACGAGCGCGGGGCGCTGGAGCGCCTCGATCACCTTGGCCATGGTGAAGGTCTTGCCCGAGCCGGTGACCCCGAGCAGCACCTGGGTCTGCTCCTCCTGGCGGGCCGCCTCGACCAGCTCGGCGATGGCGGCGGGCTGGTCCCCCGACGGCTCGTAGTCGGAGACGATCCTGAGCTTCCTGCCGCCTTCCGCTTTCTCCGGCCGCTGGGGGCGGTGGGGGACGAAGGATTGCCCCGTCTCCGGCTCGTCGAGGCCGGTCCTGATCATGATCGACATGGCGGCTATATGGTCATTCACCCGCATTCGCGCTAGCTTCCCCGCCATAACAAAAGGGGGAGATGCGGGAGATGCGCGGACTGATCGTCATACCTTTGTTCATGGCCGCCGCCTGCTCGGGCGGGGCCGAGGAGAACAAGGCCGTCGAGGCCGCCGATTCGATGCAGGCGGGACAGTGGGAGGTCGGCTCCGAGGTCAGCGACTTCCGCTCGACCGACAAGGCGACCCCGGCGCTCAAGGCGGCG
This sequence comes from Allosphingosinicella sp., assembly GCA_035630855.1. GTDB lineage: Bacteria > Pseudomonadota > Alphaproteobacteria > Sphingomonadales > Sphingomonadaceae > Allosphingosinicella. Next base: position 1,215 of record DASQJV010000423.1, read on the forward strand.
GTGGGCGACAAGTCGGCGGCTCCGGCCTGCATAGAGGCGGGCAAGGAGGACAAGCCGCCGCCGGAGATGTTCGCCGGCGCCGGCTACGAGTGCGAGTATAAGGACCGCTACATCAGCGGCGGGCGGATCAGCGTGACGATGGAATGCGAGCGCGAGCCGCTCGACGGCAAGGTCATGGTGTCGGTCCAGGGCACCTATGCCGGGGAGAGCTTCGAGGGCACCGCGACCGCGACCTCCTATCTGCCGGGCGACGGCGACTTCGTGATGAACAGCAGGATCGAGGGGCGGCGGACCGGTCCGGCCTGCGCCGCTCCGGCGGAGGATGCGAAGGGCAAAGCCAAGGCCTGATGCCGCTCATCCCCTGCCAGCGCGCCCTGTTCGACATCGGGGAGGGCACGGCCTATCTCGACTGCGCCAAGATGTCGCCGCTCAGCCGGGCGGCGGTCGAGGCGGGGCGGCGGGGGCTCGAGCGCAAGGCGCATCCCTGGAGCGTCAGGGCCGAGCATTTCTTCGACGAATCCGAGCAGGTGCGGGGGCTGTTCGCGCGGCTGATCGGGGCCTCGGCCGACGACGTCGCGATAATTCCGTCGGTCAGCTACGGGATGGCGACGGTGATGGCGAACGTGCCCGTCGCCGCGGGCCAGAAGATCGTCACCCTCGCCGAGGATTTCCCGTCCGGGATACTCGCCTCGCGGGCGCTGGCGCGGCGGGCCGAGGCGAGGGTGGTGACCGTCGCCAGGCCGGCGGAGGGAGACTGGACCGCCGCCATCCTCGAGGCGGTCGACGGCGGCACCGCCCTCGTCGTCGCTCCCCATACCCACTGGGCGTGCGGGACCCTGATCGACGTCGAGGCGATCGGCCGGCGCTGCCGGTCGGTCGGCGCGGCGCTGGTGCTCGACACCACCCAGTCGACCGGAGCCCTGCCGCTCGACCTCGCCGCGGTCGATCCCGATTATCTGATCGCCACCTCCTACAAATGGCTGATGGGCCCCTACAGCCTCGGCTTCCTCTACGTCCCGCCCCGCCACCAGCAGGGGCGGCCGCTCGAGGAAGCCTGGATCGTTCGCCGCAATGCTCACGATTTCAGGAGCCTGTCCGACTATGAGGAGGGCTTCGCCGCGGGCGCCCGGCGCTTCGACATGGGCGAGCGCGCCAATTTCGCGCTGCTTCCGGTCGCCGGGGCGGCGATCTCGCAGCTTCTGGAATGGGGCGTCGCCAGCGTCGCCGAGACGCTCGGAGCGACGACCGCGGCCCTCGAGGCGCGGCTGCTCGAGCGCGGCGTGACCGCGGGGGAGGGCAGGGCGCCGCATTTCCTTTCGGTGCGCTTTCCCGGCGGCCTGCCCGACGGAATCGAGGAGAGGCTGGCCGCCGCCGACGTCCATGTCAGCCTCCGCGGCGAGCGGATGCGGATCACTCCGCATCTCTACAATGACGAAGCGGATTCGGAGCGGCTTCTGGAGGCGCTGTGGGATTGAGGTCGGGCCAGCAGGATCCCCCCTCCCCGGCAAATGCCGGGGAGGATTTTCAACTGCGCGTTGCCGCTGTTGTGCTCGATGCTTAGGATGGAGCGAAATCCCGGGGGGACTCGAATGCGTCTGAAGTCTTTCTT
>DASQJV010000424.1:0-12963 GCA_035630855.1 Allosphingosinicella sp.
GCTCCAGGCGAGGCCGACCACCGCTTCCTCATGATCCGCCAGGGTCGCCAGCGCCTTCCCCGTCGCCGGATCCCACAGCCGGGCGGTCGAGTCGAAGCTGCCGCTGGCGAGGCGCCGTCCGTCGGGGCTGAAACGGACCTCCCAGACGTTGCGCTCGTGCCCCGCCAGCCGGGCGAGGATGCGCAGGTCGGCGCTCCAGACCCGGACGATCCCGTCCTCGCCGGCCGCCGCGAGGCGGCCGTCGGGCGCGAAATGGAGGCTCCAGACGGTCCCGCGCGCCTCCCTGAGCGTGGCGACCGGCCGGCCGCCGGCCGTCTCCCACAATCGCACCGCGCCGTCATAGCCGGCGGTCGCAAGCCTTCGTCCGTCGGGCGAAAAGGCGACGGCGGTGGCGCCGCCCGGATGGTGGAGCCGGAGGACGACCTTCAGGTCCGCAATCCGGCGGAGCACGACTGGCCCGGTGGCGCTGGCCGTCGCCAGCAGCCGGCCGTCGGGGCTGAACGCCGCCTCCCGCCCGGGTCCGCCGTCGTCGCGGAAGCTCGCGGCCGGCTGGGCCTGGAGACGGGGTCCCGTGGCGACGGGCTGAGGGGCGCTGCCGCAGGCGGCGAGAAGGATGAAGGCGAGTGGGAGGAGGCGCTTCACCCGCCTTCCATAGGCCCTGAGCCGGGCATTTCACACGGCTTAAGTCCGGGCCGAACCTATCGACGGGTCGAGGATGAAGGCCCCGGTTTCGACCGGCGCGCCGCTTCCCTGCGGCGCGCCGGATACCGCCCCCGCGGCAAGCAGGAAGAAAGCCACCAGGAAGAACAGGATCGCGCCGATCGCTCCGCGCGACAGGGACACGGTCAGCCTGGGCGAATCGCCGCGGGCCGAGCGCCGTGCTCCGAATGACGTGACCGTGGCCATAGTCCCGCTCCGCTCCAATCGAGGGCAGATTAGGCTAGGGCCGAGGCTCGCCGCCACCAGCAGTACAGCCAAGTTTCGGCACAATCGGCAGGGTTCGGACGGCGGGCTCCGGGCGCGGCGTGCGGATATGTGCGGTTATGTGCGGCCAAGCTTGTTGGGGGGGGTGGGAGGGGTGATTGACGAGGCTTCTGCCAGCTACCCCTACACCATGCTTCGCATGGTCCCCCTCCCCATCTGCGATGGGGAGGAATAGGACGGGGGCATGAACCCGCTGTTCGCGAACATGCCGATCAACGTCTTCACCCGGATGTCGGCGCTCGCCGTCGAGCATGAGGCGGTGAACCTGGGGCAGGGTTTTCCCGATTTCGGCTGGCCCGACGACGTCGTCGCCCGGGCGGCCGAGGCGCTGATCACCGGCTCCAACCAATATGCGCCGATGCCAGGCCTGCCCGAGCTTCGCCGAGCCGTCGCCGATCACTATCGGGCGCACCAGGGGCTCGAGACGGAGCCCGACTCGGTGATCGTGACCTCGGGCGCGACCGAGGCGCTGGCCGCCTCGCTGATGGCGCTGATCGAGCCGGGCGACGAGGTCCTGCTGTTCCAGCCGCTCTACGACGCCTATGTGCCGCAGGTGCTTCGCTCCGGCGGCGTCCCGCGCTTCATCCGGCTGACCCCGCCGGACTGGCGGATCACCGCCGGGGCGCTGGCCGACGCCTTCACGGCGAGGACGAGGATCGTCGTCTTCAACAACCCGCACAACCCGTCGTCGCGGGTGTTCGGCGCGGACGAGCTGGCGCTGCTCGCCCGGGCCTGCGTCGAGCATGACTCGATCGCGCTGACCGACGAGGTCTGGGAGCATGTCGTCTTCGACGGCCGCCGGCACACGCCGCTCTCGAGCCTTCCCGGAATGGCGGAGCGGACGGTGAAGGTGGGCTCGGCCGGCAAGATCTTCTCGCTGACCGGCTGGAAGGTGGGCTGGGTCGTGGCGCCGCCGGCTCTGGCCGGGCCGATCGCCAAAGCCCACCAGTTCCTCACCTTCGCGACCGCGCCCAACCTCCAGTCGGCGGTGGCCTGCGGTCTGGGCAAGGAGCCGGGCTGGTTCGACGGGATGCGCAGGGATTTCGCCGAGGCGCGGGACGCGCTGGTCTCCGGGCTCCGCGAGGCGGGCTTCGCGACCCTGCCCGCAGAGGGCACCTATTTCGTCGGGGTCGACCTGCCGTCCTCGGGAATCGCGGCGGACGACGTCAGCTTTTGCGAGCGGGCGGTGCGCGAGGCCGGGGTGGCCGCGATCCCGCTCTCGGCTTTCTATGCCGAGGATCCGGTGACCAGCGTCGTCCGGCTCTGCTTCGCCAAGAAGCCGGAGACGCTGGCGGCGGGCATCAAGAGGCTGGCGAGCGCGCGCAGGCTGTTCCTCTGATCGAATCTTCGTTCACTTTTTGTTCTTGACTTGTAGGATTTTTCCTGCGATAGTCGCGCCAAGTGATTCGTTCGGCTCTTTGACATTGTGAAGAAACCGGAGACCCTCGCGGCCGGCGCCGAGCGGAAGGGGAAGGCGCGCGCAGGCCGTTCGGCTGAATTCCCTTCCCCTCGAGGGGGAGGGGTTCTCGACAGTCTCCGCACGAGCCTGATAGGGGCAAGCACCGCCTTACGGAGCCCGTCGTGCCCTCCTTCAATTCCACCGACGAAGCCCGCGCCCTCTTCGAGCGCCTCGGCATCGCGCTTCCCGACGGCGATCTCAGCTCCCACTCCCCGATCGACGGTCGGGCGATCGGAGCCGTCCCCACCGCCTCGCCCGCCGACGTCGCCGCCGCCGTCGGCCGCGCCCACGACGCCTTCCTCGCCTGGCGCGACGTCCCGCCGCCGAGGCGGGGCGAGCTCGTCCGGCTGTTCGGGGAGGTGCTTCGCGAGGAGAAGGAGACGCTCGGCCGGCTGGTCGGCCTCGAGGCCGGCAAGATCCTCCAGGAGGGCCTGGGCGAGGTCCAGGAGATGATCGACATTTGCGACTTCGCCGTCGGCCTGTCGCGCCAGCTCTACGGCCTCACCATCGCGACCGAGCGGCCGGGGCACAGGATGATGGAGACCTGGCACCCGCTCGGCGTGGTCGGGGTGATCTCGGCGTTCAACTTCCCGGTGGCGGTGTGGGCGTGGAACGCCTGCCTCGCCTTCGTCTGCGGCGATCCGGTGGTGTGGAAGCCGTCGGAGAAGACGCCGCTGACCGCCGTCGCGGTCCAGGCCCTGTTCGAGCGGGCGGCGGAGCGGTTCGGCGACGCTCCGTCCCATTTGAGCCAGGTGGTCCAGGGCGGACGGGAGGCCGGCGAGGCCCTGGTCGACGATGGCCGGGTGGCGCTGCTGTCGGCGACCGGCTCGACCCGGATGGGCCGGACCGTCGCGCCGCGGGTCGCGGCCCGCTTCGGCCGGACCCTGCTCGAGCTGGGCGGCAATAACGGGATGGTCGTCGCGCCCTCGGCCGACCTCGCTTTGGCCGAGCGGGCGATCGCCTTCGCGGCGGTCGGGACGGCGGGCCAGCGCTGCACGACCCTGAGGCGCCTGTTCGTCCATGAGGAGATTTACGGCGCCCTGGTGCCCCGGCTGAAGCAGATCTGGGCCGAAGTGCCGGTCGGCAACCCGCTCGAGGACGGGACGCTGGTCGGGCCGCTGATCGACGAGGCCGCGGTCGGGGCGATGCAGTCGGCGCTCGAGCGGGCCCGCGCCGAAGGCGGCACCGTCCAGGGCGGCGAGCGTCTCGACGGGCTCTACGTCCGCCCCGCGCTGGTCGAGATGCCGGGGCAGACCCCGATCACCCTGACCGAGACCTTCGCGCCGATCCTCTACGTCATGCGCTACGCCTCGCTCGGCGAGGCGATCGCCGCGCATAACGCGGCGCCGCAGGGGCTCGCCTCGGCCATCTTCACCAACGACATTCGCGAGGCCGAGACCTTCCTCTCCGCCGCCGGCTCCGACTGCGGGATCGTCAACGTCAATATCGGGCCGTCGGGGGCCGAGATCGGCGGCGCGTTCGGCGGCGAGAAGGAGACGGGCGGCGGCCGCGAGAGCGGCTCCGACGCCTGGCGCAACTACATGCGCAGGGCGACCAACACGATCAACTACAGCCGCGAGCTGCCGCTGGCGCAGGGCATCGACTTCGGAATGCCGTGAGCGGCAGGGTCGCGATCCTGACTCCCGACCGGGACAGCGAGGGGTTCCGGACCCGCTGGCGCGACGTGCTCGAGCGCAACGCGGCGCCGCTTCGCGAAGCGGGGCTCGAGGTCGAGGCGAGGGACTGGGCGAACGCGTCCGATCTCGCCGGATTCGACCTCGTCCTGCCGCTTCTGGTCTGGGGCTATCCCTTCGCTCCGAGGCAATGGGCCGAGGCCGTCGACCGCTGGGAAAGGGACGGGGTCAGGCTTCGCAATCCGGCGTCGGTGCTGCGCTGGAACATGGACAAAATCTATCTGGAGCGGCTCGCGGAGCGGGGCGCGCCGGTGGTTCCCACCCGCCATTATACCAAGCTCAGCGAGGCCCGGCTGGAGGAAGCGGCGAGCGCCTTCGGGACCGACCGGCTGGTCGCCAAGCCGCGCATCTCGTCGACCGCCTGGCAGACGATCCGCTGGTCGCCGGGCGCTCCGCTGGACGGCGGCCCGGAGGGCGAGGCGATGGTACAGCCCTATTTGCCGGAGATCGAGCGGTCGGGAGAGGTGTCGATGATCTTCTTCGGAGGCGCCTTCAGCCATGCCATCGCCAAGCGTCCGCAGCCGGGCGACTTCCGGGTGCAGCCGGAGTTCGACGGGATCATCGCCGCCCATCGCCCGGAGAAGGACGAGCATGAGGCCGCCGCCCGGATCCTGGCGGCGGTGGAGGAGCCCCTGCTCTACGCCCGGATCGACCTCGTCCGAGGCCTCGACGGGGCGCCCCGGCTGATCGAGCTCGAGCTGATCGAGCCGGACCTGTATCTCGGCTATGACGGGCAGGCCGGCGCGCGTTTCGCGGCGGCGGTTCGGGAAGCCATTTAGGCTGAATCGACCTTCACAGGCGGAGCGACGCGGCTAGAGCGTTTAGATGGCGCTAGTGTTCGTCATGCCGGACTTGATCCGGCATCCACCTTTCTGCCTGATACCAACGCTTTGAAGAAGGTGGATCCCGGATCAAGTCCGGGATGACGATTCTACACGATTTCAGCCGCGCCGCCGATCCGTCCCGGCCCTTAGGGAAACCCATCTGGTTACGGGGCCGTTATTACGCTAAGCTCCACTGAGTAGGCGTAAAAAAAACACAAAAAAGACAGGGGAGTTGAATCATGAACACGCGAACTTTCGCGCTGATTTTCGGAATCGTGTTTCTGGCCATCGGAGCCCTCGGCTTCGTCTCGGGGGTGACCGACATGACGGTCGCGCCGCCGGCGGACCTCAAGATGCACGAAGGCTTCGGCCACGAGCTCGGCCTGTTCCCGATCAACATGCTGCACAACATCGTCCATCTGCTGTTCGGCGTCTGGGGAATCCTCGCCTACCGGACCTACGGCGGCGCCCGCACCTATTTCCGGGTCGTCGCGGTCGCCTACGGCCTGCTGACGATCATGGGGCTGCTCGAGCCGACCCGGACCACCTTCGGCTTCATCCCGATCTACGGCAACGACGTCTGGCTGCACGCTTTGCTCGCCCTCGTCGCGGCCTATTTCGGCTGGGTCAATCGCGACACCGCGGGCGACCGCGTCTGAATCCCTGCCTCCCCACCGCTTCGCGATGGGAGGCAAGAAGGTGAAGCGGTCCGGCCTTGCGCCGGGCCGTTTCCCTTTTCCTCCAACGGCTTGCCGTTTCTTTCCACGGCTTGCCCGCCCCTTGCGGGGCCGTTCAGCGCGCTTTAATAGGCTATGACAGGATAAGGGCGGACTGCCACGCGGAGTTTTTTCGCGGCCGCCACTATCGGGGATAGACCATGTTCAGCCGCAGCTCTCTCGTCCTCCTCGCGCTCGGGGCCGCGCTGCCCTCTGCCCTGGCGCCCGCGTCCGCCCAGAACGCGCCCGCCCAGGTCGCCCCGCCCATCGTCGTCCCGGTGCCGGTGCCGATGCCCGCCCCGGTCCTCGCCGCCGACTGGTCGCGCAAGGACGCCCAGGCGCTGCTCGACTACGTCCAGCGGGCCGACGAGGAAGGGCTCGATCCCGCCGACTACAATCCGGCGGCGCTCCGCGACGCGATCGAGGCCAAGGGCGACACGCTCGACGCAGTCGCCACCGCCACCTTCCTGAAGCTCGCCGGCGACCTCATGTTCGGCCATGTCCGCGGCGACAGCCGGATCGACTGGCACGTCAAGGACGACAGCTGGAACGTCTACGACCAGCAGGCGCTGCTCGACCGGGCGGTCAAGGGCGACGTCGCCGGGGCGCTCGACGGGCTGCTGCCGACCCACCCGCAATATGCCGCCCTCAAGGGCCTGCTCGCCGACGAGGCGACCGACTCCAAGACCCGCGACCGGATCCGGATCAACCTCGACCGCTGGCGCTGGCTGCCCCGCGACCTCGGCTCCAAATATGTGATCGTCAACGTCCCCGCCTATACGGTGGCGCTGGTCGAGAACGGCCAGACGCTGAACCGCCGGCGCGCGGTCGCCGGAGCGATCAAGACCCCGACCCCGCAGCTCTCGGCCGTCATCACCGGAGCCATCTTCAACCCCTGGTGGGAGGTTCCGTCGAGCATCGCCCGCGAAGTGGCCGGCAAGAAGGGCTATGTCGCGGTCAAGGGCGAGGGCGGCAAGGTCGTCCGCTACCGCCAGCCGCCGGGGCCGTCCAACGCGCTCGGCCGGGTCAAGCTGGTGATGGGCAACCCCTATGCCATCTACCTGCACGACACCAACGCCAAGAATCTGTTCAACCGCCAGGCCCGGGCGTTCAGCCACGGCTGCATCCGAACCGAGGACGCGGTCGGCTTCGCCGAGACCCTTCTCGACGGGACCGAATGGGACCGGACCAAGATCAACCAGATTCTCGCCACCGGCAAGGCCACCCAGGCCAATCTCGCCGCTCCGGTGCCGGTCTACATCGTCTACTTCACCGTCGCCGCGACCAGCGACGGCCCGCCGATGAGCTATGCCGACATGTACGGCCGCGACGGCAAGGTGCTGACCGCGCTCACCGACCGCCGCGGCGGGACGGCCCTGGCGTCGTCGGGGGAGTAGGGGGCCTTATCCTCCCCATGCCCCGCATGGGGAGGGGGACCAGGCGAAGCCTGGTGGAGGGGTAAATGGCGCGGCCGTTTCGGGTTCGCGCGAGAAGCTTCTTGAACTGAGCCAGCTACCCCTCCACCACACTTCGTGTGGTCCCCCTCCCCATCCGCTTCGCGCATGGGGAGGATAAGGGAGGGAGGAACCTTACTCTTCGCAATGAACGCCTTCCCCGCCTTTTTCCGGCTGCTTTCGCCCGCTCGGCGAAGGCAGTTCTTCCTGACCCTGCTGCTGATGCTGATCGGCGCGGCGGCGGAGATGGTGACGATCGGCGCGGCTCTGCCCTTCCTCGCCCTGGTCGCCGATCCCGGGAGCGCGCTCGTCCCGCCGCGGCTGCTCGGCTTGCTCACCGCGCTCGGGGGCTCGCCGGTGGTCGGAGCGGCGCTGCTGCTCGTCGCCGCCGCTCTGGGCTCGGCGGCGGTGAGGCTGGCGCTGACCTGGGGGAGCCAGCGCTTCGTCATGGCGACCGGCCACGACATGGCCGCGGCGGTCTTCGGGCGGATGCTCCGCCAGCCTTATGCCGAGCAGGTCAGGCGCAACTCGAGCCAGACCCTGGCCGCCGTCGAGAAGGTCCAGGGGGTGGTGTTCGGCCTTCTCCAGCCGGCGATGCAGGGGCTGATCGGGGCGTTCATCGCGCTCTGCGTCTTCGCCCTCCTGCTGAAGATCGACGCCCGCGCCGCCGGCCTCGCCGCTTTCGCGGTGGGCCTCGTCTACGTCGGGGTAAGCCTGCTCGTCCGGCCCCGGCTCCGGCGCAACTCGCAGGCCCTCGCCAGCACCATGGTCGAGCGGACCCGCACCGTCCAGGAGGGGCTGGGCGGGATCAGGGACATCATCCTCGACCGCTCCGAGCCCTTGTTCGAGGCCAAGTTCCGCGAGCTCGACAGCCGCTACCGCCGCTCGCAGGCGGCGACCCAGTTCGTCGCCGGCTTCCCGCGCTACATCGTCGAGGCGGCTGGGCTGGTCGCGATCGCTTTGGTCACGCTGACGATGAGCCTCGAGCCGGGCGGGGTGGTCAAGGCGATCCCGGTGCTCGGCGCCCTCGCCCTCGGCGCGCAGAGGCTGCTGCCCTTGCTCCAGCAGGCTTATTACGGGTGGAGCCTGGCGAGCGGCAACATCCACGCCTTCCGCGACGTGATCGAGATGATGGAGGCGCCGGTCCCCGAGCCCCAGCCGGAGGCGCCGCCGCTCCCGTTCGAGCGCGAGCTGGCCTTCGAGGAGGTCGGCTTCCGCTTCCCGGAAGGCCGTTTCGCTCTGTCCGGGGTGAGCTTCCGGCTGCGGCCGGGCGAGCATGTCGGGATCGCCGGGCCTACGGGCGGCGGCAAGTCGACCCTGCTCGACCTGCTGATGGGCCTGCTCGAGCCGGACGAGGGCGCGATCCTGGTCGACGGCCGGCCGCTCGATGCCGCCACCCGCACCGCCTGGCAGGCCGGGCTCGCCCACGTCCCCCAGTCCATCTACCTCGCCGACGACAGCATCGCCGCCAACATCGCCTTCCCGCGCCGCCCCGAGGGGATGGACCCGGAGCTTCTGGCGACCGCGGTCCGGGCGGCCCAGCTGGAGAGCTTCCTCGCCGGCCTTCCCGACGGGCTCGACACCCATGTCGGCGAGCGCGGGGTCCGCCTCTCCGGCGGCCAGCGCCAGCGCATCGGCCTCGCCCGGGCCCTCTACCGGCGGCCGCGGCTGCTCATCCTCGACGAGGCGACGAGCGCGCTCGACGAGGCGACCGAGCGGGCGGTGCTGGCGGCGCTCCACGAGCTTCGAGCGGGGATGACATTGGTGACGGTGGCGCACCGGGCGACGACCCTGGCCGCCTGCGACCGGCTGATCCGGGTCGAGGGGGGGCGGGTGAGCGAGGGGTGATATCCTCCCCATAAGCAGCATGGGGAGGAATTTTTCGGCTCAGCCGGCCGGAGCGGGCGGGGGCGGGGGAAGGACCCAGACTATCCTGCCCCTGATCGTGTCCGCGACGGCTTGACCCTTGGCGTCGGTGGCCGGGGTGAAGCGGGCGCGCGAGCGCAGGAGGCGGCAGGTCGTCGCGTCGAGCGAGGGCGAGCCGCTCGTCCGGGTCACTTCGCAGCGCATGGCCCGGCCGTCGGGGCCGACGTCGAGCGTGAAGCCGACCATGCCCTGCTCGCGCGCGGCGACGGCTTCGGCGGGATAATCCTGATCGCTGAACAGGCTGGCGAGATTGGCCTTCGCCCGGGCCGGCGCTGCCTTCATCATATCGTCGCAAGCGGTCGCCTCGCCGGCGAGAAAAGCGGCGGCGAGCGCAATGAAGCTGAGCTTGTGCATCGTCAGTCCCCCATGTTTTCGACGCGACGGAAGCTGTCACGGCGACGGGACGTCGGCGAGATGGTGGAATTACGTGCTTTGCGGTGAATTCAGGCGAGCTTGTCGGCGTAGAGGAAGCGGCCGGGGCCGAGGCGGGCGAGGACCTGCTGGAGGCTGTTGTAGGGGAGGGCGAAGCAGCCCTCCGAGCGGCCGAGCTTGCCGTGGGCGGCGAGCTGCTCGGGCTCGGCATACCAGGCGTGGTGGACGACGATGGCGCGGGTCTCGGCGTTGGAGTTGCTCCAGTCGAGGCCGGAGAGGCGCAGCGAGCGGCCGTATTTGCCGTTGTAGAACTCGCCGGTGCGGTAGCCGCCCTGCGACGAGGCCTCGGAGCCGATCGCGTTGGAGAAGCGCTGGAGCTCGCCGCTGTGCGCGGGATCGGAGCCGCGGCCGTGGGCGACGAGGTGGTTGCTGACCCGGCCCGAGGCGGTGTCGAGCAGGAAGAAGCGGTGGTCGTGCGAGGGACGGCTGAAGTCGGCGATCCCGACGACGTCGGTGTAGCGAAGCTGCGGGCGGTGGCGCTCGAACGAGGCGCGGGCGCGGGCGAGCAGGCGCGGATCGATCACTCCGTCGACCGCGATGCGCGGCTGGGCGGGGACGACGGCGCGCGAAATCGGCTGGACCGGCAGCGGACTGGGCTGCGGATCCTTAAGACCGGCGACGATCTCGGCCAGGGTCTGGCCCTGGGCGGCGGTGGCGAGAAAACCGGCCGAAAGACCGGCACCAAGCAATTGCCTGCGCGAGTAGTTCAAGATTTTCCCCTAAGCTCTGATACCCTAGTTATAGCAATTGTCCTTAAGTTCCAGTGAAGTGCATCCGGTTCATCCCGTAGGGGACGCGATTCATCGCATGATTACGGCCCCGGTTGGTTACCAGGCCGTAACGGCGTCGGCGAAGCGTGCCGGGAACCCGGCGGGCCGTGGAAGCGTCTTTGCGAATCGCAATGGCCGAGTTCGACCGCCTTGAAGTGAAGCCCGGGCTGCCGCCGATGGAGGCGAAGCTGGTCGACTCATTGCCCGAGGGGGAGGGGTGGCAATACGAGCCCAAATGGGACGGATTCCGCTGCCTCGTCTTCCGCGACGGGCCGGAAGTGGCGCTGATGTCCAAGTCCGGCAAGCCGCTCGGCCGCTACTTCCCGGAGGTGGTGGAGGCGGTGCTGGCGATGGAGGCGGACCGGCTGGTGCTCGACGGCGAGCTGGTCATCCCGGTGGACGGGGCCCTGTCCTTCGACGCCCTCCAGCTCCGGCTCCATCCCGCCGAGAGCCGGGTGACCAGGCTGGCGCGGGAGACCCCGGCGCAGCTGATGCTGTTCGACCTCCTCTTCTCCAAGGAGACGAGCTATCTCGACACGCCCCTGGAGCTGAGGCGGCGGATGCTGGAGATCATCTACTCGGCCGAGCAGAATGACGATATCCTGCTCTCGCCCTGCACCACCGAGCTCGACGTCGCGCGGGGCTGGCTCGACCAGGTCGGGGCGGCGCTCGACGGGGTCGTCGCCAAGCGCCGGGACGGAAAATACGAGCCGGGCGAGCGGGCGATGCTGAAGGTCAAGGCGATGCGGACCGCCGACTGCGTCGTCGGCGGCTTCCGCTACGGGACCGGAAGCCGCGAGGTCGCCTCGCTCCTGCTCGGCCTCTACGACGGGGACGGTCTGCTTCACCATGTCGGCTTCACCTCCTCGATCCCGGCCGAGGAACGGGCGGCGCTGACCAAGCGGCTGGAGGCGCTGGTCGAGGCGCCCGGCTTCACCGGCGATTCCCCCGGCGGGCCGAGCCGCTGGTCGACCGAGCGCAGCGGCGAATGGCGGCCGCTGAGGCCGGACCTGGTCGCCGAGGTGCGCTACGACCATGTCACCGGCCGCCGCTTCCGGCACGGGACCAAGTTCCTGCGCTGGCGGCCGGACAAGTCGCCCGCCCAATGCCGGATGGACCAGCTCCAGGCCCCGGCCGCGGCCGAGGCGCTTGCGGCCGAGCTCAAGGCGGCGTCGTGAAGCCGGAGCGGATCGTCGAGGGGGTGAGGCTCAGCAATCCCGACAAGGTGCTTTACCCGGAGCAGGGCATCACCAAGGGCCAGCTCGCCGATTATTACGTCGCGGTGGCCGGCCGGATCCTTCCCCATCTCGCCTTCCGGCCGGTGACGATGGTGCGCTGCCCGATGGGGCAGGAGACGAAATGCTTCTACCAGCGCCACGCCGGCTCGGGAGTCCCCGAGCAGCTCCATGAGGTGACGATCCCCGGCTTCGACGAGCCCTACCTCTACGTCGCCGACGTCGCCGGGCTGGTCGCGATGGTCCAGATGGGGGTTCTCGAGATGCATCCCTGGGGGGTCAGGATCGAGGCGCCCGACCGGGCCGACCGGATCGTCTTCGATCTCGATCCGGCCGAGGGCCTGGGCTTCGAGGCGGTGATCGAGGCGGCGAGGGAGGTGCGGGACCGGCTGAAGGCGCTCGGCCTGACGAGCTTCGTCAAGACGACCGGCGGCAAGGGGCTGCACGTCGTCGTGCCGGTGGAGGCGACCGCGCCGTGGAAGGAGGTGAAGAGCTTCGCCAAGGGCGTCTCGGCCGAGATGGCGGCGGATTCGCCGGACAAATATCTGACCAAGGCGGCCAAGGCCGACCGGGTCGGCCGCATCTTCATCGACTATCTGAGGAACGACCCGACCTCGACCGCCGTCGCGCCTTACTCGACCCGCTCGCGCAAGGGCGCCCCGGTGGCGATGCCGATCCGCTGGGACCAGGTGAAGGCGGGGCTCGATCCGTGCGATTATACGGTGGAGACGGTGCCGGGGCTGGTGGCGCGGCAGCGGAGCGATCCCTGGGCGGAGATGCTCGAGGTGAGGCAGAGGCTTCCGGAGGGACCGAGGGGATAGCGTCATGCCGGCGAAGGCTGGCATCCCAGGAAGTGAAGGGCGCCGCGTTTTTCACCCGCCGGGGTCCCGGCCTTCGCCGGGACGACGGTCTATTTGGCCGGCGGCGTCAGGATCACTGGGGGGAGAGCGCATTCGCCCGTGAAACGGCTCTCCGTCTCCACCTCGATCCGGGCGCGCAAGCCGCTGGTGGACGCCGTCATCCGCGAGCGGGCGGTCATCCGCTCGGGCGCGTAGCGGCCCTCGATGGCGAACTCGACGGTCCCTTCCGGCTGCGCGTGCCTGCAACTGGCGGTCAGGGCGAAACGGCCGTCCCGGGCCTCCAGCCGGCTGAAGTCGCAGCCGGGGATGTCGCGCATGCCCGGGAGATAAAGACGCTCGCGATCGTCCCATAGGCATTGGTCATCCGCGACATTCCCGCCGAACTGCGCCCGGATCGCGGCCGCCGCCCGCTCGGCATCCGCCGCATTGCCGCCCGGCGCCGGCGTGACCTGGACGTCGACCAGCCTCGAAGTCGATCGCCAGGCGCCGAGCTTCAGGCCCATGGCCTCTCGCATCCGCTCGGGACGAAGCGGCGAGTCGGCGGCGAGGCCGGCGGTCGCGGCGAGGGCCAGCGAGACGGCGAGGGGAAGGGGCATCCAGCGCATATGG
>DASQJV010000425.1:0-2059 GCA_035630855.1 Allosphingosinicella sp.
GCCCCGACGGATAAGGGAACATCTCCAGGACATAGGCCCGTGGCCGGTCGCCATCGCCGGAAGCGTGGAAGGTGCCCTGCTCCTCCCAGACCTTCTGCCAGCGCGCGTCGGCCTCGAGCGGGTTGAAACGCGCCGCCATGAAAACTTCCTTAGCTTGCGATGGCGTTCCGGCGGAGGTCGCGGGCGCGGGTGAGGATGATCTCCTCGAGCTTCTGGACCGTCGCCGCCGCGACCGGCGCGTCGACCCACTGGCCGCCCTGCAGAACCTGCCGCGAGGCGGCGATGCGAAGCGCGTCGGCACGCAGGTCGCGGTCCAGGATCGTCGCGGTGACCTTGACCCGCTCGCCCGGCGAGCCGGGGTTGCTGTACCAGTCGGTCACCATCACTCCGCCGTTGGAATCGACCTGGGCCATGGGAGCGAAGGAGAGCGTCTCCAGCGCCGCCCGCCAGAGGTAGGAATTGACTCCGATCGTGCTGACGTTCGACGCCGCCAGGTCGGCCTCGCGCACCTTGTCGCCGCTGCTGCGCCCGAGGGATTTGTTGATATCCTCCCGGACGAAGTCGCAGGCGGAAAGGCCAAGGGCGCCGACGATCGTCAGGGCCAGAATTGCAGCGGGTCGCATGAAGCTTGTGTCCTCGGAAACTACAGGGGTCGAGCGCCGTTATAGAACGCGCCACGCGGGCGGCAAGCCGTCTCTCTGCGGAGATGGAACCTGAAGCGAAAGGCAAAGTTGTGCTGCCACGTTCACCTGGGGTTGTGGAAAAGATGCAACATGCCGGAACGATTCGTGTCGACGGCCCCCGCTTCGCTGGTTTGGCCGGCACGGACGTACTACATCCGCTGAGTTGCGGGAGTCGCTCGACGTGATTGTGAAGCTCGGTAGTGTCGGTGCAGTGGGAAGCGCAGCGCTCGTCGCGCTGTCGCTCGTCCTGACTCCGGCCCTCGCCGCGAGCGGCCAGCCGGCCAAGCGCACGCGTCCGGCCGCCTCGCTCCGAGCCGGCACCTTCACCCCCGCCGTCGCCGATCCGCGACTCGCCGCGGAGCTCGCCCGCCGCGGGGTCCAGGCCAACAGCTTCCGCTTCACCCCGGCGCCGACCGCGGTCAATCGCAGTAAGTCGATTCGGGTCGCCATCCGCGCCCGCGCCGCGACCCCGGCCGGAGCGCTCCGCCGCGCCGCCGACGCTTCGGCGACCCCGGTCACCGCGATCACGCCCGCCGTCTACAATCTCGGCGCCTCGATCGGATGGAAGCGCTTCGCCCTTTCCGGCGACGTCGACTCGGTCAAGGGCGGAACCGTTCCGGGCGGCCGCAAGGCCGCGGAAGTGGGCGTCAGCTATTCGAGCAGCCGGTTCACCGCCCGCGCCGAGGCCGGAGTCGCCAAGGCCGATCCGACGACTCCGCGGATCATCGCCGAGGAAGAGAGCTACACGGTCGGGGTCGGCGGCTCCTACCGGATCGCCCGCAACCTCGATGTCACCGGCGGAGTCCGCTACAAGATCCAGCGCGACCGCCTCGAGGCCCTGGCCGATCCGCGCCGCGACAGCCAGGCCGTCTACGTCGGGACCGCCTTCAGGTTCTAAAACCCTCTCCATCTCACGATGGGGAGGACATCCAGGCGTCGATCCCGGCCCAGCCGTAGATGTGCGGCAGCCGCCGGGCCTTTCGCGCGTCCATCCCGCCCAGAGCGATCACCGGAATCCGCGCCTGCCTCGCGATCAGTGCGAATCGGACGGGACCCAGCGCCCGCGCGCCGGGGTGCGACCGGGTAGGGAAAGCCGGTGACAGGAAGACGACGGCCGCCCCCGACCGTTCGGCCGCCTTCAGCTCGCGCAGAGTGTGCGCCGAGGCGGTGAGGCCATTTCCGCGTCCGCCGGCCAGCAGGAGCAACCGCCGCCGCTTCGCCACCCGCCTCACCCGCTCGAACAGCTTGCGCCGCTCGGCCGGCGCCAGCCCGTAGTGCCGGAAGACCACGCCCGAGCCTTTCGGCAGCCGCTCCAGCGCCGCCCACAGACCCTCGCCCTGCCGCTCGTCGGTCATCAGCCAGAGGCGCGGCAGAGG
>DASQJV010000426.1:0-2500 GCA_035630855.1 Allosphingosinicella sp.
CCCCCGACGCGGCCGGCCCCGCCGACGGATTGGGCCACCCGTCCCGAGGCGCCACCAGCCTCAGATCCACGAGGCCGAAATTGAGCATGGCCCGGGCGGCCTTGCCGATATTCTCGCCCAGCTGCGGCCGGACGAGGACGATCGCGGGAGGCGGGCTCACTCCTTGTCGGCTTCGCCGACCGAGCCCGCGAACTCCTCGAAGTCCCTCGCCTCGGTGAAATCCTTGTAGACGCTGGCGAAGCGTATGTAGGCGACAGGGTCGAGCGCCTTCAGCCCGTCCATGACCAGCTCGCCGATCCGGGTCGAGGCGATCTCGCTGTCGCCGCTGGTCTCGATCTGCCGCTGGAGCGAGGAGACGAGGCGGTCGATCCGCTCGGGCGGGACCGGACGCTTGCGGCAGGCGATGGCGATCGATCGCTCGAGCTTGGTCCGGTCGAACGGCTCGCGGCGGCTGCCGGCCTTGACCACGGTCAGGTCGCGAAGCTGGACGCGCTCGAAGGTGGTGAAGCGGGCCGAGCATGTTTCGCACTGGCGGCGGCGGCGGATCGAGGCGCCGTCCTCGGTCGGTCGGCTGTCCTTAACCTGGCTGTTCTCGTGGGAGCAGAAGGGGCAGCGCACTTAGGGTCCAAACTTGGTGCTGGAGGTGGTCGTGATCGGCCGGGGAAGCCGGCTGGGTAGGAGATCGCCGCCGGGCGGGCTGGGCAGCCCGGCCAAGGTGATCGACGCCCCCAGCCGGCTTCCCCGGCCGACCGCGCAGCGGCGGGCTGTCCTTTGCCGCCCGGACTGCGTCGCTCGGTCGGTCACGATGCGTTTAGCATCGCTCCCTCCTCGCTCCTTGCCGGACAACAAATGCCAACCCGTCACGACCACCTCCAGCACCAAGTTTGGACCCTATTGATCCTGGTAAATCGGGAATCGGGCGCAGAGGGCGCGGACCCGCCCCTTTACCTCGGCTTCGACCGCCGCGTTCCCCTCTTCGCCATTGTCGCGAAGCCCTTCGAGGACGTCGGCGACCATGTCGGCGATGTCGCGGAATTCCTGCGTGCCGAAGCCGCGGGTGGTGCCGGCGGGCGAGCCGACCCGGATTCCGCTGGTCTTGACCGGGGGCAGGGGGTCGAACGGGATGCCGTTCTTGTTGCAGGTGATCGAGGCGCGCTCGAGCGCCTCGTCGGCGTCCTTGCCGGTGATCCCGAGCGGCCTCAGGTCGACCAGGGCGAGGTGGGTGTCGGTGCCGCCCGAGACGAGGTCGGCGCCGCGCTCCTTGAGCCGCCCGGCGAGCGCCTTGGCGTTGGCGATGACGGCTCGGGCATAGCTCTTGAACCCGGGCTGCAGCGCCTCGCCGAAGGCGACCGCCTTGGCGGCGATGACGTGCATCAGCGGGCCGCCCTGGAGGCCCGGGAAGACGGCCGAGTTGATCTTCCTGGCGATGGCCTCGTCGTCGGTCAGAACCATTCCGCCGCGCGGGCCGCGCAGGGTCTTGTGGGTGGTGGTGGTGACGACATGGGCGTGGCCGAAGGGGGAGGGGTGCTCGCCCGCCGCGACCAGGCCGGCGAAATGGGCCATGTCGACCATGAAGATGGCGTCGACCTCGTCGGCGATGGCTCGGAAGCGGGCGAAGTCGATGTGGCGCGGATAGGCCGAGCCGCCGGCGATGATCAGCCGGGGACGGTGCTCCCTGGCGAGCGCCTCGACCTGGTCGAAGTCGATGCAGTCGTCGTCGCGGCGCACGCCGTATTGGACCGCGTTGAACCATTTGCCCGACAAGGCGGGCTTGGCGCCATGGGTGAGGTGGCCGCCGGCGTCCAATGACATTCCCAGGATCGTGTCGCCGGGCTTGGCGAGCGCGAGCATCACCGCCCCGTTCGCCTGCGCGCCCGAATGCGGCTGGACGTTGGCGAAGCCGCAGCCGAACAATTGCTTCGCCCGCTCGATGGCCAGCGTTTCCACGGCGTCCGAAGGCGCGCAGCCCTGATAATAGCGCCGGCCGGGATAGCCTTCGGCATATTTGTTGGTCAGAACCGAGCCTTGCGCCTCGAGCACCGCCTTCGAGACGATATTCTCCGACGCGATCAGCTCGATCTGGTTCTGCTGCCGGTCGAGCTCGGCGGCGAGCGCGTCCGCGACGGCGCCGTCGGCCTCCCTGAGGCGCCCGGTGAAGAAGCCCGAATGCTGGACGTCGGCGAAATCGAAGGCGGAAGCGCTGCTCATGCATTTTCCCTGGCGAAATGAGGATGGCTCAGCTTGTCGACCCGGCGCTGGTGACGGCCGCCTCCGAACGGCGTTGCGAGGAACTGGTCGACGATGTCGCGCGCCGCCTCGATCCCGATCAGCCGGGCGCCCATGGCGATGACGTTGGCGTCATTATGGTCGCGGGCGAGGCGGGCGGAGAGGCCTTCGGAGACGAGCGCGCAGCGGCAGGCGGGATGGCGGTTGACCGAGATCGAGATTCCGATCCCGGTACCGCACAGGGCCACCCCGCGCTCCGCCTCGCCGGAGGCGA
>DASQJV010000427.1:0-5276 GCA_035630855.1 Allosphingosinicella sp.
CACCGAGAACAGCCACAAATATGGCGAACGCGACGCGCGCCTGCTCCTGCTGGCCGGGGGCTGGACCCCGGTCGAGGAATGGACCGACGAGGAAGCGCGCTTCGCTTTGATATTGGCAAAATCGGAACCGGCGCGATCGGCCCCGTGACCTCAATTCGCCGCGCCGAAACGAATTAAGATTGATCCAATTTGGTTGAGTCGACATCCAAAATAGAGCTTCTTGTGAATCTTCCCAGCTTGACAATGAACTTGACTAAAATAGCCTGACCTCGCGTGGAATTAGCTGCGCATTTGGAGGGGAACGGTAATGGTCGACAATAAATCCGCGAAGCCGGTGGAAAGCCGCGACGAAGAGTTCCGCCTCGGGCTGAACGAGCAGATCGCCCCGCTCGCCCTCGTCCATCCGGCCGATACGCTTTCGCACGAAGCCGCGAAAAACTAGACCGGATCGACCAAGCTGAGGCCTCGCTCTTCCCGGAGCGGGGCCTTTTTTCAGGCGGCTGCCATGATCGACGTCCGAGGCTTGATCTTAAATCCGGCCGTATTGATCCGGTTCGACGGCGGACGCTGGCAGTTCCATATTCCCGATGCCGGGCGAAACTTCGACGCCGACCCCTCCGCGATCGAGCTGATCGGCTGGCTGGCCTTGCCGCCGGAGCAGCGCGCGGGCGAAGGCCCCTGCTCCAAATATAGCGAGGAGAGCCTGGGCCGCGCCGTCCGATCCCTGGTCGAGGCCGGCATCTTGATCGAGTCCGGCTCCGAGCACCCACTGGTGCGCGCCTGGGAAAGCTGGACGCCCGCGGCTTGGTTCATCCACCTCGCCGGCCAGCATGTCCGCTTCGCGACGACCGATTCGGAACAGGACGCGGTGGCCGAAAGGATCGCCGCCACACCCCCTCCGAGCCGCTACAAATGCAGCTGCCTCGCGGGTCGCGGCACACCCCTTCCGGAGCCCCGCCGGCTCGACGCGGTGACTCTGGGCCAAGCCCTGCTCCGCCGCCGCACTTGCCGGCTCTACGACGAGAGCGCCCCGGTTCAGCTGGAGGACCTGGCAGACATGCTCTATTACACGGGCGGCGTCGTGTTCGAGCACGAGGCGGGCCTGTTCGGAACCGTCCTCAAGAAGTGCTCGCCCTCGCCGGGGGCGCGGCACTCGATCGAATTATATCCGGTGGTCACGCGCTGCGCCGGGCTCGAGCCGGGCAGCTATCATTATTGCACCCAGCATCATGCGCTGAACCCGATCAGCCTCGGCGACAAGCGCGATTTCATCACCAGGGTGCTTCAGGTGCAACCCTATTTCACCACGTCGGCGGTCTCCTGCTTCCTGGCCTGCGCGACGCCGCGGCTGCGCTGGAAATATCAGGGGCCGAGAATCTACCGGCTCGCACATCTGGAGGCGGGCCATTATTGCCAGAACTTTCTCCTCGCCGGCACGGGCCTCGGCCTCGGAGTCTTCAGCACCGGTGCGATCGACGAGCTCGGCGTGCAGCGGGAGCTGGAAATTGACGGGGTCGACGAGGTCGTGCTCTACGTCGCCGGGGCGGGCGTCATGAAGGACGGCGTGCCCTATATCCGCGACGGAGGGGCGAGGGTTGTTCGTGTTCCTGCAGGTGAGCAAGCCCGCCTCCCCGGAGCTGGCGAGCCGTCCTCTGCGGACGAGCTCTAGAGCGTCGGCGTGATGCTAGGACGGGGGTCGAGCCTCCCGGATCTCGGAATGCCGGCGATACTGGCCTCGCGGGCATTCGGGGCTTCCGCTTATTATTCCTTGTTTCCGTTTCTTCTCGTCCTGCTGACCGGACGATTCGGGCTGGGACTGTGGGGCTCGGGAGTCGTGGTCGCCCTGATGCTGCTCGCCTCGCGGTTGCTCGCCGTTCCCGCCGGGCGGCTGATCGACCGGCACGGGGCCGGGCCGTTCATTCTGGGCTCCAATCTGGCCTCGATGGGGGCGGTGCTCGGTCTGATCCTGATCCCGCCCGACGCGACGGCGGCGGTCATTCTGCTGCTGCTGCTGCGCGGCGCCATGGCATCCGGGCAGGGCGTCGCCTACCAGGTCCTGATGCATCAGCGCTCCGACAGGGGCGCGCTGGTCAGAAGCTATGCGAATCTGGGCATCGCGGCAAACCTCGGAGTCATCATCGGTCCGCTCGCGGCGAGCTATGCCGGGCCGATCCAGGTCGCCCCGCTGCTGCTGCCGTTGCTGTTCCATGGGCTCAGCGCCGCTCTCGCCCTCGGCATCGGGGGCGGCCGCCGACCGCTCGCGGAACAAGAGGCCGAGCCGGTGCACCAGGCCAATCCGAACGCCGCGGGAGGCCTCTCGCGGCCGTTCCTCATCGCCTATTTCGTGCAGTGGGTTCTGCTCCAGCAAATCATCCTGTCGCTCGCCTATTTCTGCACTCGAGTCATGGGAAATGACAATCTCGGCGGCGTCTTCTTCGCCCTCCAGGGCGCGCTGATCATCCCCACGCTCTATGTCGCGGGCCGCCATCTCAGCCGGGTCGGAGAGGATCGCCGGGTCAGCATCTTCATCCTCGGCTGCCTCGTCCTCGCCGCCTCCTATCTCGCCTTCGGGGCTCTTGCGCCCGCCTTGCCGCTTTATTCGATCGTCCTGTTCGCGATCATCCTCACCGCGGCCGAGGCTTTGTCCGTGCCGATCGGCGACGCCTATATCGCCAGCTCGGGGCGGACGGGAGCCCTGGGATCGACCTTCAGCCTGGTTGCGCTTCTGCAATCGGCGGGAATGGCGGCGGGATCGCTCCTGGGAGCCGGACTGATCGCCTCTCTCGAGGGTGCGGGCGCTCTCGCCTGGTTTTGGCAGACCTGCGGAGCGGTCGGTCTCGTGTTTTTCATCCCGGCCGGGATCGTCGCCCTTCGGGCCCGGCCGGCGGCCGCGCCGGCGTCGCTCGCCTGAAGCGAGGAGGACGGGTCGGGCGGCCTTCCGCTACCGCCGCACCAGCCTCGCCCGCCACGTCGTGATGTAATCGGTCGAGCCCCGGCACTCGCCCATCTCCGACTGCTCGACGAGCCGGAAGGCGCGGCCGTCCCAGGCATATTCGGAGGTGGTCCCGCAATCGCCCAGGCCCCGGCCCTTGGACAGGCTGGTCAGCAGGCCGCGCTCCTTGTCCCAGCCGGCGTTGACCAGCATCGGCTTGCCTTCCTCCGCCCACCATCCCGGCCGGTGATCGAACGGCGCGAGCGCCGCCCGTCCGCCCCGCCTGACGATGAAGGGCACGTAGCTGACATTGTAGGCGCCCGATCCGCAGGCGAGCAGGAGCAGGGTCTCGTTCGCGCCGAGCGCCGCGCTCTCGGTCTCGTCGGGGCCGCCGACCTCGCCGATCGAGCAGCCGTGCTTCGCGCGAAGCGCCCGGATCGCGGCGGCGCTCAGCGCCAGCGGCCGGGCCCGCGACAGCGGCGGCGCCGTCACCACCGGCAGGGGCGGGGCCGGCGCGGCGGCCGGCGGCCGGCTTCCCGGCCGGACCAGGGCGGTGGCGGTGCCGGTCCGGCGCTGCTGCTCGTCCATGTAGAGCAAGGCCGCGCTCGCGCCCTTGAGCGACACCGTGCCGAGCGGCTTGCCGTCCGCGGAATGGACCTCGAGCGAACCGGCCGAGCGCAACGCCGCGATCATCGTCCTCGTGTCGGCGGGGGCGATCCCGGTGAGCCCTTCGGTGCCGAGCAGGCGCACCGCCAGCCGCCGGCCGTCGGCGCTCAGCCAGGCCGGATTGCTGTCCGATCCGAGCTCGATGGCGAGGACCGGCGTATCGGTCGCGGCCGGCCCCCGCCGGACGCTCATCGTCAGGGCGTCGTCCGGCCAATGCTCCGGAACCAGAGCCACCGCGTGGCAGGACCGGCCGTTGTCGCAACCGACCGTCCAGTCCTGGAAGGTCTTGAGCTCGGCGGGTTGGACGGCGGCGGCGGCGAGCAAGGCGAGAGCGATCATTACGGCAGCGTAGCGCGGCTTCCCTCGTCCGTCATGCTGAACTTGCTCCGGCAACCGGTCCGGCGCGTCCCGCGCCGCCATTGCCCCCAACCCGGGCCTTCCCTACATCGCCGGATAACGAGCGCGGGAGAGAGACGAATGCTGCTGGCCTTGATCGACGTCGTGATCATCCTCTTGAAGGTGGTCTGGTGGATCATCGTCATCCAGATGATCCTCTCCTGGCTGGTCGCCTTCAACGTCATCAACACCTACAACGACTTCGTCCGCGGCCTGCTTCGCGGCCTCGACCGGATCACCGAGCCCGTCTACCGGCCGATCCGCAAGGTGCTTCCCGATTTCGGAGGCCTCGACTTCAGCCCGATGGTCGTCCTGCTGGTGCTGTGGATCCTCAACCGGGTGCTCTACGACGTCGCCTTCCAAGTCGCGATGAGCTACCGGTGAGCGCCGAGCGCATCGACGGCCGCGCCTTCGCCGCGCGGCTTCGAGAGCGCGTCGCCGAACGGGTCACCGCCTTCGCCGCGGCCGCCGGCCGGGCGCCGGGCCTCGCCGTGGTCCTGGTCGGAGAGGATCCGGCCAGCCAGGTCTATGTGCGGTCGAAGGGGCGTGCGACCGGCGAGGCCGGCATGGCCAGCTTCGAGCACCGGCTTCCCGATTCGGTCTCGCAGGACGAGCTGCTCGCCCTCGTCGCCCGGCTCAACGGCGACGAGGCGGTCGACGGAATCCTCGTCCAGCTGCCGCTTCCGGCCGGGATCGACGACAAAGCGGTGATCGAGGCGATCGACCCGGCCAAGGACGTCGACGGCTTCACGCCGGTGAACGCCGGCCGGCTCGCCGTCGGCGAGGAAGGGCTGGTGCCCTGCACTCCGCTCGGTTGCCTGATGCTGCTCAAGGACCGGCTCGGCGACCTGTCGGGGCTGGAGGCGGTGGTGATCGGCCGCTCGAATATCGTCGGCAAGCCGATGGCCCAGCTCCTGCTCGCCGAGAATTGCACCGTCACCCTCGCCCACAGCCGAACCCGCGATCTCGCCGACGTGGTCCGGAGGGCCGACATCGTCGTCGCCGCGGTCGGACGGCCGGAAATGGTCCGCGGCGACTGGCTGAAGCCGGGGGCGACCGTGATCGACGTCGGGATCAACCGGATCGCCGGCGAGGGCGGCAAGGACCGGCTGGTCGGCGACGTCGACTATGAAGGCGCCGCCGAGGTCGCCGCCGCGATCACCCCCGTGCCCGGCGGGGTCGGGCCGATGACCATCGCCGTCCTCCTTCGCAATACGCTGGTCGCGGCCCATGCGAGGGCGGGCCTGCCGCCGCCGGAGGGGCTGTGATCGCGCTCTTCCTC
>DASQJV010000428.1:0-2445 GCA_035630855.1 Allosphingosinicella sp.
GCCAGCGCGAGCGCCCGCCCGAGCCGCTCCGCGGTGAAGTTGGACGCTCCCAGCGCCCGCACCTTGCCGGCCCCGACCAGCCGATCGAACGCCTCGATCACGTCCTCCATCGGGGTCTCGGGATCGTCCTGATGCGCATAATAGAGGTCGATCGTCTCGACCCCGAGCCGCTTCAGCGATGCTTCGGCGGCCTTTTCGATCCGCCACGGCTCGAGCCTGCCGCCGCCGTGGCGGTGGAGCATTCCGACCTTGCTGGCGATCAGCACCCCGTCGCGCGATCCCCTCCGCTTCAGCCACTCGCCGATCAGGGTCTCGGATTCCCCGCCTTCATGGCCCGGCACCCAGGCGGAATAGACGTCGGCCGTGTCGATCATGGTGCCGCCGGCCTCGACGAAGCGGTCGAGGATCCGGAAGGCCTCCTCCCCGCGGGCCGTCCAGCCGAAGACGTTGCCGCCGAGCACCAGCCTCGGGGTCTCGAGCCCGCTTCGCCCGAGCGGGCGCCGCTCAGCCATCCGATCGCCCCTCCATCTTCCCGTCCCGCCGCCCGCGGCGGGCCTCGAGCGCC
Organism: Allosphingosinicella sp.; assembly: GCA_035630855.1. Lineage (GTDB taxonomy): Bacteria > Pseudomonadota > Alphaproteobacteria > Sphingomonadales > Sphingomonadaceae > Allosphingosinicella. Next base: position 566 of record DASQJV010000428.1, read on the forward strand.
TCGATCGCCTCGCGGACCCGCTGGGTCTCGCCTTTCGGGACGACCAGCACCGCCCGCTCGGTGGCGACGATGACGAGGTCCTCGACCCCCAGCGCGACCACCACCGGCCCGTCGGAACGCACCAGGCAGTTGCGGCTGCCCGGAGCGACGACGTCGCCGGTGAGCAGATTGCCGTCGCCGTCGACCGGCCCGAGCGCGTGAAGCGCCTCCCAGCTGCCGATGTCGGACCAGCCCAGCGCCGCCGGCACCACCGCCACCTTATCGGCTTTCTCCATCAGCGCGGTATCGATCGAGGCGGAAGGGGCCGAGGCGAAATCGCCCTCCACCGCCGCCAGGATTTCAGGGGCATGGACCCGGAAGGCGGCGAGCAGGGCCTCGCGCCCGAACAGGAAGATCCCGGCATTCCAGTCCCAGCCGCCCTCGGCGAGCCAGCTCTCGGCCGTCGCCCGGTCCGGCTTCTCGGCGAAGCGGTCGGCGCGGAAGGCCCCGTCGGCGAGCGCCTCGCCGCGCTTGATGTAGCCGTAGCCGGTCTCGGCCCGGTCCGGGGCGATCCCGAACGTCACCAGCCAGCCGTCGCGGGCGATCGGGGCCGCCGTCGCCACCGCCGCCCGGAACGCCGCCTCGTCCTCGATATGATGGTCGCTGGGCATGATCAGGAGCAGCTCGTCCGTCCCGGCCGCAAGAGCCGCCAGGGCCACCGCCGCGGCGGTGCCCCGGGCGCAGGGCTCGAGCACGAGCCGGGCGTCCGGGACCTCGGCCCGGACCGCGAGCGCCTGCTCCCGGGCGGCGACCACGATCGGAGCGCCCCAGGCCGACGCCCGCCGGGCGGTCGCCCTGAGCAGGCTATCCTCGCCGGCGAGCGCCAGGAACTGCTTGGGCCGGTCCGCCCGCGACAGCGGCCAAAGCCGGGTCCCGGCGCCGCCGGACAGGATGACGGGGCGGATCGTGGCGGAGGTCATGGAGGCGGTGTAGCAGAGGCGGGACGCAGCGCCAGCCCGGCCCCGCCGCGGAAAATTGGTGCCAGGCACCAATTCCGTTAATTGGTGCCAGGCACCAATTCTTCAGGTGCGGACGATCGCCTCGCCCATCTGCAGGGTCTTGCCGCGGGTGACGATGACGAGGTCGCCGAGCTTCGCCGCTCCGAACAATTTCCTGGCGAAGGCGACCGGGACGGCGACGCAGCCGTGGGTGGCGAAGCCGGGGGCGACGCTGTCGCTGCCGTGGATCGAGATTCCGTCGTTGGTCATCCGCATCATGTAGGGCATCGGCGCGCCGTAGAGGTTGGAGACGTGCTTCGCCTTCTTCTCGGTGATCGGGAAGGCGCCCAAGGGGGTCGGCTTGTCGTCGCGGCCGTAGAGGATCGCGGCGGCGCCGATCTCGTAGCCGCCCCGGAAGATGGAGAGGACCTGGGCCTCGAGGTCGACGGTGATGACGATCGGGCCGTCCGCGGGGGCGCCGCTCTCGTCCCAATGATGGTCGCCCATCCTGAGCGGCCCGGGAATGTCGAGGATCCGCCGGACGACGAAATCCTCGCTGGCGGGCGCCGGAGCCGCGGCCTTGACGACCGGCGCGGCCGGAGCCGGGGCCGGAGCCACCGCTTCGGCCGGGGCCCGGGCGGGCTCGTCGGCGAACTCGAGGCCGAGGACGAGAAGCGCCGCCGCGGCCAGCAATCCCGTCCCGATCCGGGCCATCATCGTCCTGCCGATCATCGTCCTGCTCCGCCTGGGTCCGTCCGCTGCCGTCGAAGCGTCCCAATGTCGAAACCGATCCCGCGCCGCCAGCCCCCGATCCGGCCTGTGCCGCTGCGGGACGGCCGGCTCGCAAAGGCTAAGGGACGCCCGGCGCGTCGCCCCCCAACGTTGCGCCGGGCGTCCAGACGG
>DASQJV010000429.1:0-15495 GCA_035630855.1 Allosphingosinicella sp.
TGCGAAAGGGGGGCCGAGGACCGTCTCTTGGCGTTTCACGGTGGGGAACCTGTCCACGAGGTAGCAGCGCTCCAGGATCGCCTCGACGTCACGCTGGGCGATCTAACTTCACCTCCCGCCGTCAGCCCGAGAAAGCTGGGATTGCGGAGGGATGAAGGGCCGGGCGTCGACTCGCGATTGTTCCGCGAACCGATCCCCGTTCAGCTTCGCGCAAGCCACGGCTGCCCAGCCTCGGCGCGACGACCGGCCTGGGGGCTTCGAATGCGCGCTCGATCCGTGATCCTGCTGGTGGCGGCCTGCGCCGCGGCCGCTCCACTTCCCCTCCCGGCGGCGGCGCCGGCGCCGCGGGCGGAGTCGGTCGCCAATCAGGTCGACCGGCACATCAAATCGCAGATGGAGGCGCTCAAGATCCCCGGCCTGCAGGTCGCCGTGGTCAAGGGCGGCAATATCGTGCTCCTGCGCAGCTACGGCATTGCCAGCGTCGAGCTCGGAGTCCCCGTCACCGACTCCACGACCTTCTCGGTCAACTCGATCGCCAAGGCCTTCACCGGGGTGGCCGCGATGCGGATGGTCGAGGCCGGCAGGCTCGACCTCGCCGCGCCGGTCTCGGCCTATCTCGACGGCCTTCCGGAGAGCTGGCGCGCGGTCACCGTCCGGCAGCTGCTCAGCCACATGTCGGGCCTCCCCGAGATCACCCGGGCGCCGACGATCGAGACCGACGCCGAGGCGGCCTGGGCGTGGGTCCAGGCTCAGCCGGTCCAGTTCCCAACCGGCGAGCGGTTCAATTACTGCCAGACCAACTACACCTTGATCCTGCGCATCCTCAACAAGCTCGCCGGAGCGCCACCCGACTCGCCGCTCGGAACGCCGCAGTTCGAGATCGCCGGGATGAATCGCACCGCCTACGGCGACTCCACCGACCTCATCCCCGGCAAGGCGCCGAGCTATCGCTGGACCCGCGGCGCCGCGCCCGGCGAGCCGCGAATGCTCCGCCCCTCGATCGAGCGCTTCCTCCCCTTCCGCCGGGCCTCGTCGGGCCTCAACAGCAATGCCGGGGACATGGCGAAGTGGATCATCGCCCTCCGCCAGGGCGGGCTGCTCTCGAAGGCAAGCCTCGAGACGCTCTGGACCCGGGTGCCGTTCAACAACGGCGAGCCCGGCCAGTGGGGCCTCGGCTGGCAGAACCTGCCGCGCGGCAAGGGACGCGCGGTCGGGATGACCGGCGGCGGCCGGGCCGCTTTCTACCTCTATCCCGAGCAGGACGTCGCGGTCGTCCTCCTCACCAACCTCGCCGGCGCCTTCCCAGAGGATTTCATCGACCGGATCGCATCGCTCTACGCACCGGGCCTCGAGCTGGACGGAGTGCCCGCGCTACGCATTGCGCTGGAGGACAAGGGCTATGCCGGCGCCCCCGCCGCGGCGGCGCGGATCGCCGCCCGCGATGCCGCCTTCCGCTGGAACGAGGCGGAGCTCAACGACTGGGGCTACCGCCTCCTCTCCACCGGCCGCTCGAGGGAGGCGCTGGAGGTGCTGAGGCTCGTCGCCTCGCTCTTCCCGCAGAGCGGCAACGCCCACGACAGCCTGGCCGAAGCCCTGGCCGCCAACGGCGACAAGGCCGGCGCCCTCGCTTCCTATCGCCGGGCGCTCCAGCTCGACCCGAAGAACGGCCACGCCGAGCGCCAGATCGAACGGCTCCAGGCCGAGGCGAGATAGCCCCCGTCATTCCGGCGAAGGCCGGAACCCATGAACACCGCGGCGCGACACCGACGGCATTCCGCTCGGCGACTTGCCGGCTATTCCGCCGCGACCCGCTCCACCGCGACCGTGAAAGCCGGAAGCGTCACCCGCATCGTCCCATCGCCCGACGGATCGGACAGAACGGTGGCCGCGAGGCTGAACCTCGCCTCCGCCCCGGAGGGCGCCGTCTCCTCCAGCCAGGCCGCCGCCTCGCGGCCGGCCGAGGCGAGCAGGTTGGCGGCGTCGGCGACGGGGCTCGGGCCGGCCATCAGCACCGGGAGCGAGGTCCACAGGTCGCTCGCCGGCGCCGGCCTGTATTCGTAGCCGACACGAATCCCGATCGTGCCGGCGAGGTTGCCGGTTGGGCCGAGCCAGCCGTTGAGCACGGGCTCGATCCGGCCGAACCAGTCCTCGAGCGGGCGCGGCGCATCGCCGGGGCGGTCGAGCGGGCTCGACGCCTCGGCGCAGGTGAAGTCGAAGCGGCGCTTGCCCGCCTCGAAGGCGAAGCGGCCCGCCATGACGGCGGCCTCGGCGCCCTCCCCCGCGGGCGAGGCCGCTACTCTGCAGTCGAACTCGACCTGCCCGCTATACTCGATCCGCGCCCGCAGGCTCAGCAGCGAGAGTCCGCCGGCGCCTCCGGCGGCACCGGCCGGGATCGGCTGGCAGTCGATCACCCCGAAGACGGCCGGATAGCGAGGATCGCCGTACCGGACCGCGGCATGATGGGCGTGGAGCCGATCGGCCCCCGGCCAGGACGGAAAGGCCGCCAGCTCCCCGGGCAGCGATCGCAGGTCGATCGTGGGGCGGAGCACCAGGAGGCCCTTCCAGTCGGGATCGTCGATGGACTCGGCGAACGACCGGTAGAGCTGATCGTCCACGGCCTTCTTGCGGGCGGAGTCGAGATAGCCGCCTATCCATTGCAACAGGGAGGATCGCGCGTCGTCGTCCAGAGCGTCGGGCGTCACCCAGCTACTTGGGTCGGCGAGGCGGTCCGTCAACGCGCCGTCGACATATTTGAGCAGCAGGACGTTGGCAGGACCCTCGGGATCGTCCTCCCCCACGGCGATGCTGAGCGGCCACGGGCCGAGCCAGAGCCCGTTGGCGAAGACCGGGCCGCCGCTGCCGAGTTCGCCGGGGGTCTGGATCCCGAGCGGACCGGGGTCGGCGATCACCCCGAAAAGCTCGTTCCTCCCGAGCATAGCGAGAAGGCCCGGACCGGGAGCGCCGAATCCGATCAGCCGCGGCTCCGCCCCGCCCGGCGCGAGGGTGGAGCGGGCGACGAGCACGGATTTCCATCCGCCGCTCTCGTCCGCCTCGACCAGGAAGCCCTGGGGCGTGAAATCGGGACCGCAGCCGGTCGCGGGCGGGAGCGCCCCGGTCAAGCGGCCGTCCCCGCACGGGCGGTTCGCGATAGGTCCGTGAAGCCCGACATCATATCCTCACCCAAGTTTCATCCGCCAGCGCCGGATGATGCCGGTGCTCACGAAGTTGCGACCTGTATGACATACGCGATCATGACGCTTCACGGCACGGAATCGTCTCTCAGCGTGGATATGGCATGGCAATAGGCGTTTCGCCCTGGGCGAACGCGCGCTCGTCCGTCTGATCGGAAAAACCGATCGAACGTCCGCTCGTCGATCGGAAGGATTCTTATTTCCCGGCGATCTTCCGACCTTCCGGCTCAAAACGCCGCCTTCGCCGGCCCGCCCATCATTTGAGCACGCACCAGAGGGATGGGCGGGCCGCCGTAGCTCAGGAACCTGTCGTGGAACGCCTTCCACGCCCGGCGCCCGCCCCGCCCCCTCGTCCAGTCATCGCGGAGCCTGCGGATCAGCAGCTTGCCCATCGTGTAGTTGAGATAGGCCGGATCGTAGGTCCCCCGGGCGCTCTGCTGCCGGGCATTGCCTTCGTCCTGATAGCATTGGTCGAGGAACAGCCGGCGCGACTGCTCCTGGGTCATCCGCCCGGTGTGCATCCCGATCGCCGAGAGGTAGCGGCAGTCGCGGAGCAGGGCGTTGGAGATCTGGCCGATATGGGTCTCGAGGTCGCCGCGCCTAAGCCCGGAGTCCCACATCATCTCCTCCGTATAATGGGCCCAGCCCTCGGCGAAGGCGTAGCCGACGAAGACCCGGCCGAAGGTGAAGGGCGACCGGTTCGAGTGGAGGAAGTTGAGGAAATGGCCCGGCCAGACCTCGTGCACCGAGGTGAAGAGCAGGCTCGCCTCGCCCTGGACGAAGCCGGCCTGGACCTCCGCCGGCCACGCCGGATCGGGCGGGGCGATGTAATAGACCGAAGGAAGTCCGCGCTCGTAGGGGCCGGGGATGTCGATATAGGCGAAATTCTGCCGGTTGTAGGGCGGCGATTCCTCGACCTGGGCCTCCTCGACCCCGGGGATGGACACGAGATCCTCCTCCTGGATGAACTGCTTCAGCCCGGCGAGCTGCGCGCGCGCGGCGCTGACGGCGCCGCCCTTCGGCTTGTTGGCGGCCATCTTGTTCATGCACGCCTGGAGGGTCGCTCCGGGCGCGTAGACCGAGCAGGCGGAGCGCAGCGCGTCCTGGTTGCGCCTGAGGTCGGCCCGGCCGATCGCCTCGAGCTCGGCCAGCGGCAGGTCGACCATCTCGGTGTCGCGGAGCATTTGGGCGAATTTGTCGGCGCCGAGCGCGAAATCCGTCGTGGCCCTGGGCCGCTGCGCCTCGAGCCAGGCGGCGAGCTCCGCCATCGCGTCGGCGGCCGAGCGCGCGGCGAGCCTGAGGTCGACCTGAAGGTCGCCGTTATCGACGTCGAGGAAGGCGGCGATGCCGTCGTTGGTATAATATTCGGCGAAGCCGCCGAAGCCGGCCTTGCCGTAATCGATGAAGCTCAGCGGCAAAGGCGTCTTCAGATTGGCCCGGATCTGCCGGGCCGCCTTCGGCACCGCCCTCAGATAGGCGATGAAGGCCCGCATCCGGATCTCGGCCGGCGCGTAGGGCCGGGTGACGTAGACCGAGGGGTCGAGCCCGTTGCCCATGTAATAAGCCGGGTTGCGATGGGGCTGGTCGGCCGTCTCCAGCCAGAACAGGTCGCCCCGCGCCCGGGCGATCAGATAGTCGCGCTCGAAGCGCTCGGTCTTCGACAGCGTCTTCGGATCGAAGGCCTGCGCGGCCGCGATCGAGGAACGCAGGAATTCCGCACTGTTGGCGAGCCCGGTCTCGCTCCAGTCGGGAAGCCGGCCGTCAAATTCGTGCTTGCCCTGGTTGACGGCGAAGGCCGGGCTGCTGCGGAAATAGCCGTCGATGAAGCTCAGGGAGAAAGCCGACCAGGCGGAGGGCTGCGCCGCCGCCCGCGTCCCCTGCTCCGGCCCTGTCGAGGCGCAGCCGGCGAGCAGCAAGGCGGCAGAGGAGACGGCTGCGAGCAGGGATCTGGACATGGCTTGTCTCCTCTAGCGCGAGGAGGGTTAGCGTTCCGAAGGCGCGATGACGAGAGCAAGACTTGCTGGAAGTTCCTCCCCGAGCTTGTCTCGGGGAGGAATCGGAATTGCCCCAAGCGGCACGGCTCCCTAAGCGCCGCCCATGGCCGACGCGCCCCACCCTTTCCGGATCCGCGACTTCCGATTCTACTGGACGGCCCGGCTCGCCTCGACCGTCGCCCAGATGTCGATGATCATCGTCATCGGCTGGCAGGTCTACGACATCGCCCGGCAGACGATGAGCCTGGAGAAGGCGGCGCTCCAGCTCGGCTTCATCGGCCTCGCCCAGTTCGTGCCCCTGTTCGCACTGACCCTGGTGACCGGCTGGGTCGCCGACCGGGTCGACCGCCGGATCATCGCGAGGGCCTCGATCGCCCTGGAGCTGCTCTGCGCGGCCACCCTCGCCCTCCTCACCTCCACCGGGGCGGTCACCCTCCCCTGGCTGTTCGCGGTGGCGGCGCTGCTCGGAGTCGCCCGGGCGTTCGCCGGCCCGGCGCTGAGCGCGCTCGCGCCCAATCTGGTGCCGCGCCCGTCCCTGCCGAGGGCGATCGCACTGAGCTCGATGGCGTGGCAGTCGGGGGCGATCGCCGGGCCCGCGGTCGGCGGCTACCTCTACGCCTGGGACCCGCACATGCCCTATGCGGTGAGCGCCGGCCTGTTCGCTCTGTCGCTCTTCTGCATGCTGATGATCCGGCCGATCGTCCGAAGCGAGATCGAGGGGTCGCGCAATCCCTGGCGGCAGATGGTCGACGGGCTCCATTACGTGCGCCGCAACCGCCTCGTCCTCGGCGCCATCTCGCTCGACCTGTTCGCGGTCCTGCTCGGCGGAGCGACGGCGATGCTCCCGGTCTTCGCCCGCGACATCCTGCACTCGGATTCGACCGCGCTCGGCCATCTCCGCGCCGCCCCCGCCGTCGGAGCGACCCTGACCGCCTTATGGTTCTCGTGGCGCCCGATGAAGACCAATGTCGGGACCAAGATGCTCGCCGCCGTCGCCGTCTTCGGGGCCGCGACCATCGCCTTCGGCCTGTCGCGCAACATGATGCTGTCGGTCGCCTGCCTGGCCCTGCTCGGCTCGGCCGACATGGTCTCGGTCTATGTCCGCCAGTCGCTGATCCAGCTCTATACGCCGGACGCGATGCGAGGCCGGGTCGGCGCCGCCTCGACCCTGTTCATCTCCGCCTCGAACGAGCTCGGAGAAGCGGAATCGGGCTTCCTCGCGGCCCTGATCGGCCCGGTCGTCGCGGTGGTGGCGGGCGGCGTCGGAGCGATCATGGTGACCCTGCTGTGGGCGCGCTGGTTCCCGGAGCTGCTCCGCGCCCGGACCTTCGACCCGCCCGATCCGCAAGCGCGCGACGGTGCGACATGAGCCGTCGTCCCGGCGACGTCTCCCGGACGCAGCCTTAGGGACGCATCATGGAGCAAGCCTAATCGCGACTCGGCGGCGGCAACTATTAGTTCAACAGATATTGCCCAACATTCATTCCAGACGATCACTAATTTTGCTTCTCTTTCCTGTAAAAGCGGTGAATAGTAGAGATAGATCGGTTTTGGACTTACTTTTATTTTAGCATATACTTGACATGTTTAAATAAAGCTTGGTTAACTGAGGCAGGGCATTAGTCGCGACGTCCAGCGAACGTCGGTGCTGCATTTCGGCACACCCTCTGTCCGTTTCCCCAACAGCGCTTGTTCGCAAGCATCTCAGGAGAAGTTCGATGGCCGATATGGCAATCGCGCGTGGCGTCGCGCCTACTGTTCCCCGCAAAACTCATCAGAATTTGCCGCGTCTGGCCGATACCGAGCCCGCCGCAATGGTCCTGGCCGCCATTGATGCCGCAAACTATGCCACTAACGGAGCGCCGTTCAGCCCTTTGATGATCGCGGTGGCGGAGCCGAATGACTTCAGCCTCCTCTGGGCGGGAGGAGGCGACACGGGCATTGGCTTCTTCGGGTTCAACGGCACGCGGGCCGATGGCTTCCTGCCGCTCGGCGACGCGGCGGTCGTCAACGGCGCCGAATTCCCCAGCGTCCCGGTGCTTCTGTTCAAGGCCATGGCCGGCAACGAAAGCGCTCTCGCCCACCCCACCAGCTTCACCTGGATTCTCGACGACGCGGGATCCGGAAATCCCAACGACGTCGACTATTGGTGGCCCATCGCCCCGGCCGGCTATTCCGCCTGCGGCATTGCCTTGTCGGGTTCGGGAAATCCGCCCGACCCGAACGATTATTGGTGCGTCAACAACAGCTATCTGCAGTCGGCGGCCATCGCGCCCTACTGGAGCGATGCTGGAGCCGACTGGAGGAACGACGGCAGCCTCAGCGTTCCGGTGCTCAACGCCGGCGAGCAGATCCCCGGCACGCAATTCCTTCTCGCGCCGACGACTCTTCTCAGCAACCAAGGCGGCGGTAGCAATTTCAGCTTCCTGCTCGTCCTCGACAAATGCATGCTGCCGATTTCGGGCGGGGCCGCCCCCGATCCGCAATACAACCCGACCAACACGCAAGGAACGACCACCGGCATGGGGGTCGGCCAGGTCGCCGTCGTCCCCTGCTCGACGATCTCGGATCCGAACCGAGCCATCCTGCCGGCCAACTCGCCCTTCTACTATCTGGCGTCGCAGCCTTTCTGGCAGTGCATCGGGAGCTATTCCACGCCCGCGGGAGGATCGTTCGCGCAAAGCGTCGAAGTCGGGACGTCGCAATCCTCGTCGACCTCGGTTCAGAACACGACCTCGCTTACGGTCGGCGCGAGCGTCGGGGTCGAAGCCGGCCCGGCGAGCGCCAGCCTCTCGGTGAGCTATACCGAGGAAATGGCGGTAACCGTCTACACGAGCGCCGGCACCAGCAGCGAGGCGACGGAAATCATCACGCTGACCTTGCCGGTGGCGTCGATCACGCAGATGTGGCAGCGGATGACGGATCTCGACATCTACCGCACCGACGGATCGAGCCTGGTCAGCGCGGTATATGGCAACACTGACCTGCGCATCACGCAGAGTCCGCAGGCCTGATCTCGACGGCGGACGGGCGGAAGGAATTCCGCCCGTCCGCCGGCTCGCTCGCATCGGCCCCCCCGTCCAGATCATCAAGGCGTGCCGTACGCCCCGGGTGGACGATCTCGAGGCCGAACGTCGCCCCCGCCTCGACGAACGCGTTCGGGACATCGTGGATCAGCGCCATCGCTCCGCGCTGGCGCGCGCCGGCGTGGAGCGAAAGCCGGGCCGCGGCGGCCGCTTACTCGGATTCCTCCTGCCTGCGCAGCTTCTCCTGCTCGTCGCGCGGCAGCTGCGGCATCGGCGAGTCGACGATGATCGCGATCTCGCCGATCCTGACCGGGCTGCGCGGCTGCATCACCGCCGTCGCGCCGTCGCGCTCCATCCCGACCGGAACGAAGGCCACTTCCAGGGTGGCGGGATCGACGTTGCGCAGCGCCTTGCCGATCGGGAAGACGAATTCGGCGGGATGGAAATGCTCCCGGCGATCCCTCAGCCCCGCTCCGAACAGAGCGAAGATTCCGACCAGGCTCTCCGAGCTCGGCGTGAAGCCCTTGCGGCCGACATGGACCTCCCAGCTGATCCCCGGCTGGGTGTCGGCCTCGATGCCGCGGATATGGAGCGCGAGGTTGCCCTTTGCGGTGCTGGCCATGTCCCTGATCCGGCGGCTCGCCTCCCTGGCGTCGCGGGGAAGCAGCGGAGTCCGGACCGGCCTCGGGCCGAGCTGGAGCGCCGGCTTGAACTGCGCCAGGGTCGCGACCTCGAAGATCTGCGGGTTCCAGATGAGCGGGCAATATTGGTTCACCTGCGGGGGCTCGCCTTCGTAGGTGTAGCTGAGCTGGAGCGCCGCGCGCACCACGTCGCATCCCTTCATCGTCACCGACTGGCAGCATTCGTCGAAGAAGGTGTAGGTCTTGTTCCGCCACACCGAGTCGCCGACCGGGCTGCTCCGGCCGCCCCCCTGGGCCAGCCACAAATTCCAGATCCGGTCGACCTGGGCGTGGTGCGCCCAGAAGATCGGGTCCTGGGCGGCGCTCGACACCGAGCTCATCTTGCCGCCGACGAGCCCGTGGACGCTGCCGTGCGGCCCGTTGATCGAGCTTTGCGTGTTGAAATAGTCGAGCAGGGTCATCGCATTGTTGACCGACGTCGCGAGGCTGGTCGGCAGCAGGCCGCCGGCGTTCATTCCGGCGTTGCGGGTTTCGAAGAGGACGCTTGCCGAATCCCGGAACGGCGCCGGAATTGCGCGCTCGGCCGGGTTCGTCCAGTCCCAATAGGGGATCGCCCAATCGTGCTGCTTGGCATATTTCCGGACGATCCGCTCGAACCAGTAGAGGTACATGCGGTGCCAGGCCCAGAAGAAGGTCGGGTCGGTATGGCAGGTATTCCACGACGGCAGGTTGGCGGGATCGGTCGTGCCGTGGATCGCCGCCTGGTAGAACCAGCTGCACGGATTGTTGTTGGGAAGCGCCTTCATCGCCGTGATCGCCCTGCGGTAGCCGCGCAATATGGGATCGCTCGCCGCCATGGTGGACGCGTTGCGCCGGACGGTCGGCCCGACCGCGAAGTCCGCGAGGGCCGGCACGGCGGTGAAGATCTGGCTCGCCCCGACGACCGAAAATGCGGCGCCGGCCTTGAGCAAGCTGCGACGGTTGATTCTGCCTTCCATAACCATTTCCCCCAAATGAAATATGAAACAGCTAATATTTACAGGCCAATAGCTATCGTGAACGGCAATATCGTTGCCGAAAAGTTTACGACATTTGCTGGCCCACGCCTGCGCTTGAACCCACTAAGCTTGAAGGCGCGCAGGAAACCTTCAAGGGTGGATTCTATACGCTATCGGCAAGACTGGCGCAACTATGCCGACAACCCTCGACAGACGATGATTTCTCGACGTCAAGTTGTAGAGAATCGATGAATACTGGCGGCTGTCTGTCGAAACAGGTTGTGGTCGTGGATTGGCCCGCCCAGCTTGCACTGGCGTGGACGGGCCGAAATCGGTAGCGGAAGCGTGACGCGGGTCGCAGAGGACCCGAGGGACGCAACGCATCAAGGAGGCCATAATGAGAGCGGGCAACATCCTGGAGACGATCGGCCGCACCCCCCATATCCGGGTCAACCGGCTGTTCGGCGACTCCGAGGTCTGGGTGAAGTCGGAGCGCGCCAATCCCGGCGGATCGATCAAGGACCGGATCGCCTTGTCGATGATCGAGGAGGCGGAGCGCTCGGGCGCGCTGAAGCCCGACGGGACCATCGTCGAGCCGACCTCGGGCAATACCGGGATCGGCCTCGCCATGGTCGCCGCGGTCAAGGGCTACAAGCTCATCCTGGTCATGCCCGAGAGCATGAGCCTCGAGCGGCGCCGGCTGATGCTCGCCTACGGCGCCAGCTTCGACCTCACCCCGCGCGAGAAGGGAATGAAGGGCGCGATCGCCCGGGCGCAGGAGCTGCTCGGCGAGATCGAGGACAGCTGGATGCCTCAGCAATTCGAGAATCCGGCCAATATCGATGTCCACCTGCGCACAACGGCCCTCGAGATACTCGAGGATTTCCGCGACTCGCCGATCGACATACTGATCACCGGAGTCGGCACCGGCGGCCACATCACCGCCTGCGCCGAGGTGCTGAAGAAGGAATGGCCGGAGCTCAAGGTGTTCGCGGTCGAGCCGACTCTGTCCCCCGTCATCTCCGGCGGCCAGCCCGGACCCCATCCGATTCAGGGCATCGGGGCCGGCTTCATCCCCGCCAACCTCCACACCGATTCGATCGACGGGGTCATCCAGGTCGACCCGGCCGACGCCAAGGAGATGGCCCGCCGCGCCGCCCGCGAGGAAGGCGTCCTGGTCGGGATCAGCTCCGGAGCGAGCCTCGCCGCGGTCCGCCAGAAGCTCGACGAGGTCGGCCCGGGCAAGAGGGTCCTCACCTTCAACTACGATACCGGCGAGCGCTATCTTTCGGTGCCGGACTTCCTCCCGGAGGCTTGAGGCCGCTGCCCTCGATGGGGAGGGGTTGGGGGAGGGCTAACGCAGCCGCGATATCTCCGCCGCCAACCTCTCCGCCGCCTCGTCGCGCAGGTCGACGATCCGAAGCGCGTTGATCATCGAGGCGCCCGCCGTGTCGATCGACAGGGTGGCGAGTCCGAGGCGGCGCTGGACCGGACCGCGGCTGAGGCTCAGCGACTGGACGTTTTTCACCGGCACCAGCCAGAGCCGCCGCCGCCACGCGCCCCGGGCGACGAAGAGCATGTCCCCGTCCAGGGCGTAGCGGTGGAAGCGCCGGTCGAGCGCCGCGGCGGCGGCGAGAATCGGCAGCCCGAGCAGGAGCAGCGGAGCGAAAGGCTGCCACCAGGTCAGAACCGCGATGCCGACAAGCGCCGGCGCCAGGGTCCCGGCGGCGCTTCGCAATATGTGGCGCCTCGACACCTGCGCCAGCTCCGGCGGCGGCGGCAGCCGCAGCGGCGCGACCTCGGCGAGCACCGCCTCGATCTCGCTCCGCCTCGCGAACGGCGCGGCGCTCTGGGTGCCGCCGCGGTCGGTGCCGGCGCCGAGCGTCTGGAAGGACAGGGACGACCAGCCGAACAGGTTTCGGACCGGCCCGCCGCCGAGCTGGGCGAGCTGGATCCGGCGGCGCGGGATCGCCGCTTCCTTGCGGGTGAACAGCCCCTGCTCGCGGCGCAGGCGGTCGCCTTCAAGCGAGAGCCGGAAGCCATAGTCGCGAGCCACCGTCCGAAGCAGGCCCGCTATCGTCCCGAGCGCCGCGGCCACGAACAGCACCGCCCCGATCGCCGCCAGGGTCCAGCGGGCCGGCAGATAGTCGTCGGCCAGCCCGACCCAGCGGGCCGGATCGTAAATGTCGAACGGGAGCATCCGGTCGAAGGTCTGAAGGAAGGCGAACAGGCCCGCGAGGTAGACCAAAGAGAAGTTGAACAGGCCGGACAGGAACAGTCGCGACGGGTCCATGGCGAACAGGATCCGGGCTTCCGGCGCCTCCGGCGCCGCCGCTTGCCCCGCGCTTGCCGCGGCGGCAGTACCGGCCCGGCCGGCGCGCATTATTTCGCGAAGGCGGTGCGCCTCGGCCAGCGAGACGCTGTCGAGCAGCCCCTCGTCCTTGCCTCCGGCACCGGTCTCGATGCGGACCTTGGCGAGCCCGAAAAGGCGGGCGAGGAAGGTCCGCTCGATGTCGACGTCTTGGACCCGGTCGAAGGGGATGCTTCGCCGGTTGCGGTTGAGAAGGCCGGATTCGATGACGATCTCGGACTCGCCGACGCTATATTTGAAGCGGCGCCAGATCAGCCATTTCAAGACCAGCAGGATCACGCCCAGACCCGCCGCCAGATAGAGGGCGCCGGTCAGGCCCGACCTCGACGAGAAGGCCATGGCCGCCGGAAGCGCCAGGATCGTCTGCGGCGCCTCCTTGATGAAGCGAAGCGCGATCGTGCCCGGATGGAGGCGCCGGTCGGCGCCGTCGCTCATGCCGGCTCCTCGCGCATCCGGAGCCGGATCTCGTCGCGCATCGCTTCGGCCGCGGCGCGGGTCAGCCCGGGCAGGACGATCTGGCTGTGCAGGGTGCCCGCCGTGTGGAGGACGAGGCTGCAGATCCCGAACGCCCGCTCGAGCGGCCCCTGGCTGATGTCGATATGCTGGACATGGTCGAGCGGGACCAGAGTGTGGATCCGGGTCCAGACCCCGCGCCGGACCTGGAGCTCGTCCGGGTCCATGCCATAGGCCCAGGCGCGGTAGCGTCGGGGCGGGGCGAGCACCGCCAGATAGAGGAGGACGACAAGCGCGGCACCGATCAGCAGGCCGAACGGAAGCTCGACCGCCCTCTCGACCTGGAACTCGCCCACGGCCGCGGCCGCGAGCAGGATGAGACCGGCCATCGCGCCCCGTATCTGCATCAGCCGGAGCAGGCCGCGGTCGAGCGGAAGCAGCGTCATATTCCCCATGGCCGGACCATAACGCGCTTATGCTATGCGTCCACCATGTCGACGCTCGACTCCTCGCTGATCGCCTTCACGCTGGCGGCGGCGCTGCTCACCGTGACTCCGGGGCTCGACACCGCTCTCGTCCTGCGCACCGCCGCGGCCGAAGGGCCCCGGCGCGCCTTCGCCGCCGCGCTCGGGATCTGCCTCGGATGCCTCGCTTGGGGAGCGCTGGTCGCGGTCGGCCTCGAAGCGCTGCTCCAGGCCTCCGAGCTCGCCTATCTGGCCCTGAAATGGATAGGCGCCGCCTACCTTCTCTATCTCGGGCTCCGAATGGTCTTCGTCCGGCGGAAGGCCGGCTCGGAGCCTGGGGACACTCGGCCCCGGGCGAACTGGTTCCTCCGCGGCCTGCTCACCAACCTGCTCAACCCGAAGGTCGGCGCCTTCTACGTCTC
The DNA here is from genome assembly GCA_035630855.1 of Allosphingosinicella sp. Lineage (GTDB taxonomy): Bacteria > Pseudomonadota > Alphaproteobacteria > Sphingomonadales > Sphingomonadaceae > Allosphingosinicella. The sequence goes on from DASQJV010000429.1 coordinate 13,561, forward strand.
CTTCCTGCCGCAGTTCATCCCGGCGGGAGCGAGCGTCGTGTCGACGACCCTGCTTCTCGCCGCCATCCATTCGGGGCTCGGCCTCGCCTGGTTCCTTCTCCTGATCGGCGCCACCCGGCCGCTGGCGAAAGCGCTGCGCGACCCCGCCCTCGTGCGCTGGCTCGACCGCGCCACCGGAGGGGTCCTCATCTTCTTCGGAGCCAGGCTGGCGTTCGGCCGGCAATGACTTCGAGCCGCGAGGAACCCCCCTTCCGACCCAGCGTTGAGGCTCCGTAACAAAGCGGAGATACATCATGACCGAGCCCGTTCGCGAGCGCGAAACCACGATCGTCCATACCGACGGCGGCGGCGGAGGCGGCGGAACGATCATCGCGGTCGTCCTCCTGATCGCGATCATCGCCCTCCTCTTCTACCTGTTCGGCGGCCAGCTTCTCGGCGGCGCCGACAAGACGACCGACGTCAAGGTGGACGTGAGCGCCCCGGCGAAGAGCAGCTGAGCCGTCCCGATCGGCCGACAATCCGCGGAAGGCGCGGTCGGGCCTTCCGCCTGTAACCCATGGAGAGTGAAATGACCGACCCCGATCGCGAGCGAGAGCCGGTGCGCGACACCGAACGGACGACCATCATCCAGACCGACGGCGGCGGCGACCGCGGCGGCGGAGGGGTGATCCTCGCCGTCCTCCTGGTCCTCGTCCTTCTGGCCGTGCTCTACTTCCTGTTCAGCGGAAGCTTCAACCGCGCCGCCGACGAGGTCGGAGTCAATGTCAACGTCGAGGCGCCGAAGATCGACGTCCCGGAGGTCAGGCTCCCGGAGAAGATCGAGGTGAACGTCCCGGACAAGATCGAGGTGAAGACCGACGGCGACGGCAACAAGGCGCAGTGACGGCGCCCGCCGGGTGAACGGCCGCTGACGGACCCATTCAGCAATTTATCAATCGAATCAATCCATAAGCGCGGGGTCGACCTTCGGGTCGACCCCTCGAGTCGCGTAACGAGGGAGGGGCCGGCGACCGAAAGGCCGCCGGCCCCTGACCTTTTGGGGGACAGCTAACCGGCGAAGGCCGGGGCCCGGCGACACAAGCGGAAAGACTGGGTCCCGGCCTTCGCCGGGATGCATGGGGGCGGTCTCTTACTCACCGCCGGCCGCGAGGTTCCGACGCCTCAATAAGCGGTTCGAGCCAGCCGCCGGCCCTCGAACGGAGAGGTCCTCCGGCTCACCCCCACCGGCGCCAGCATCGGGGAGACCCGGCTGCGCTGGGCGATGGCGAGGCCGGCATGGGTGGCCATCACCGCCGCCTCGGCGATGCTCTTGACCCCGAGCTTGGTCATGATGTGCGCCCGGTGCATCTCGACCGTCCGGACGCTGATCCCGAGCTCGTGGGCGACCGCCTTGTTCGAGCGACCGCCGAACAGGGCGAGCGAGATGTCGAGCTCGCGGGCGGTCAGCCGCGCCAGCCGGTCCTGGGCGACCCGCCTCGCCTCGCCCCGCTCCAGCGAAGCCTCGAGGGAGTTCCAGGCGGGAATGAGCGCGGCGGCGAGCTTGGTGGCGTCGACCGGCTTTTCGAGGAAATCGAGCGCTCCGAGCTTCATCGCCGCGACCGCGACGTCCACCCTCGGAGCCGCGCTCATGGCCAGGATCGGCCACTCCGTCTCCCGCGCCACCAGGGCCGCCAGGATGTCGAGACCGTCGCCGCAGTCCATGTCGAGCAGGACGCAGCCCGGCATGAGATGCCCGAGTATTTCGAGAAATTCGCCCCCGCCGCCGAACGGCCAGGCCTCGGCGCCGATCGACGCCAGACTGATCGTCAGCGACCTCCTCGTCTCGAGGTCGTCATCCACAACATACACGGTGCGTTGGTGCGCCATAAGCCCGCTCCCCCAAAGGCCAAACATACACGGCCACGCACAGGCAACTTTCTGAGTCGACCGGCTAGT
>DASQJV010000430.1:0-9930 GCA_035630855.1 Allosphingosinicella sp.
GAGGAACGGCCCGATCTCCTCGATGTCGTAGCCGACGTGTGCGATCAGCGCGACGTCAGCGGCCGGCAGCTCGCCCAGCTCGTCGAGCCCAGCCGGCCACGCGGCCGGCACGACGCGGATGTTGCCGATCCCGTGCTCCCCCATCCCCGTCCGCAGGGCGCGGCGCATGCTGGGCGACGGCTCGACGGCGATCACCTCGCGCTGACGATGACGATGAAGGGCCTTCCGCTCGCTTATTCGAAGGACATGCAGGACGACAAGCCGCCGGTCTTCGAGGCGCACGATCTGCTTGCCCTGTCGCTCCAGGCGCTCGCCGGGATGGTGGAGTCGACGCGTTTCGACGAGGATCGGATGCGGGCGGCGGCGGAGGCCGGCTTCTCGACCGCCACCGACCTCGCCGACTGGCTGGTGCGCAAGGCTGGGGTGCCGTTCCGCGAGGCGCATCATATCGTCGGCCGGGCGGTTCAGGCGGCCGAGGAGGCCGGCGTCGGGCTCGCGGAGCTCGAGCTGGCGGTGTTGCGGGGAATCGACTCGCGGATCGACGAGCGGGTCTACGGGGTGCTCACCGTCGATGCTTCGGTCCGGAGCCGGACGAGCTACGGCGGCACCGCGCCCGAGCGGGTGCGGGAGCAGGTCGCGAGGGCGAGGAAGGCGCTGGCAGAATAATCCTCCCCGTGCGAAGCACGGGGAGGGGGACCACCCGTAGGGTGATGGAGGGGTAGCTGGCGCGATCCATGAGGATCGCGCTCGAACCCTCCAGCTCCGCGCCTTCTACCCCTCCACCATGCTTCGCATGGTCCCCCTCCCCATCTCCGATGGGGAGGATCTCACCCCAGAGGCACCAGCCTCGACAGGGTCTGCCCGCTCGGCATCAGCAGATATTGCGTCGCCTTGGTGCGGATGAAGTCGGGCAGGCCGGTGGCGATTCCGCCGCCCGCCGGCCCTTTCGGGATCCGGAACTCCCGGGTCGCGCCGGGAATCGAGCGGTTGCCGATCAGGGCGTCCTGGTCGCGGCCGTGGGCGGGGAAGGAGTCGCTGAAGTTGTTGCGCTGGCCCCAGGCGGCGAGGCGCATGAACTGCTCGCGGATCGAGGCGCAGACGAAGATCCCCAGGATTCCGCGGTCGATGCCGTCGTCCCGGTCGCCCTTGAGCTCCGGCCCGTAGGGCATTCCGCGCCGGACGATCTGCGGGACCCCGGTCGTCGCCGCCATCCCCGACAATTGCTGGTCGCGCGGGTTCATCACCCGGACGTGGGACGAGACCGGGCAGGCGAGGCCCTGGAGGTCCTCGGCGAAGGCGAAACCCTCCTCGCAGCGTTCCGGGGCCGGCGAATCCGGGGACAGGCAGAGCGGCGTTCCGTCCCGCCACCGTCCCATGATCTTGGCCGCGAGCAGCTCGCGCGCCTCGGCCGGCGGCAGCTTGGGGAAGAGCGGCGGAGCCTTGGCGGTCAGGAACCGCTCGAAGGTGGCGACGTCCTGGTAGATCCAGCGGAAGACCAGGTAGGAGGAGTCGCGAAGCACGCCCGCCGCCGGCTCGCGCGCCGGAGCGCAGGGGAAGCGATCGTCATAATGGCCGATCACGACCGAGCGGGGGTCGACCGGCCGCTCGGGGCTGGGGACGCCGTCCCAGGCGACCTTGCCGTTCGAGAGCCCGTCGACATAGCCGAAATGGAGCCGTGCGCCCTTGCCGCTCGGCCCGAAGCCGAGGAACGCGCCGTCGAGCCGGCCGCCCGAGGCGCGCGGGATCAGCTCGCTAAGGCCCGCCGCGGCCGCCTCCTCCAATATCTCGGCGGTCGCCGCCTCGAGCTGCTGCTCGCCGACCGCGTGGAGGTGGACGAAGCAGCTCACCGCCTCGCCCCGGAACCGCCCCTCCCACCAGTTGGACGGCGCGCTCGAGCCGACGTCGCCGATCCGCTCCGCCTCGGGCGGCGAGCGGAAGGTGCTCTCGAGCTTGGCATAGACGTCGGGCTCGAGCAGCTTCGCCATCGCCCCGGCGGCGAAGCTGATGTTGGCGACCCAGCCGTGCGCGATCGTCGGCTTGTTGGTGCCGAACAGGAGGAGCGGGCGGATCTCGTTGACGAAGCGCCGCAGCGAAGCGGCGTCGGGGGCCGAGAAGATGAGGTGCCGGACCAGCCGGTAGCCGGCGATGTTGCCGAGCACCATGCCCTGGAGGTCGTTGCTGTCGACGGTCATCGTCCCCTCCGCCCCGATCGTCATGCCGGACTTGATCCGGCATCCATGAACACCGAAGCGACTCCAATCCGCATGGCGGTGTTCATGGACCCCGGATCAAGTCCGGGGTGACGCTTATCCCTCGCTCTTCGGTGAGCCGCCCGCCGCGGCAGTGAAAGCCGCCGCCGCCGCGGTGAAGGCCGCCGCGGCGGCATGGAGCGCTGCCGCGTCGGCGCCGCCGCTCGGCGCCGGAGCATCGCCCGCCGCCGGGGCCTCGCCGCCGCCGTTACCGCTGAGCGATTCCTCGATCTCGCGGACCGTCCTCGGGAAATAGCTGAACAGCCAGCCTTGCCCCTCGCGTCCGCCCTCGTCCCGGCCGAGCGCCTTGACGTTGAGATGCTTGGAGGCCTGGAAGAAGGTGTCCTGATCATTGAGTTCGTCCCAGGGCGGGGCGCCCTCGGCGAGCTCGAAGATCGGCTTGAAGACGTGCGGAAGCTCGCGGCGGAAGAATTCCGTATATTCCTCCGGATCGCCGTCGAACTCGGTGATCACCTGCAGGAACCGGTCGTGGATGACGAGGACCCGGGCGAAATGGACGATCTTCGACTTGCGCAGGGCGCGGTCGATCTCGGGCTGGATATGGTCGGCGAAGACCTCCTTCAGTCGCTGCAGCTTGGCCAGCGATTCCGGGTCCTGCTTCAGGGGCACGGTCATGTTCAAGGCGGTGATCATAGGACGCTCCTTCTCTCGCCGAGCGGAAGGCCGGGCTTTCGGCCCGGGTCCGCTGGCCTCCAGATTTCGCCGATTCCCTTCGGCGCGGCCATAAGGCCACGCCCCCACCGGCCCGGAATCCCACCGGCATGGAGCGAAGTCAATATCCGCATATTAGGAGGAGGCGGCCAGTCTTCGTCATGCCGGACTTGATCCGGCATCCATGAACACGGCGGTGCGCGGTTCTCGAACGACGGTGTTCATGGACCCCGGATCAAGTCCGGGGTGACGACTGCGCCTTCCGCGCCCTCTTGGCCGCGATCCTCAGCCTCAGCGCGTTCAATCGGATGAAGCCGGCGGCGTCGCGCTGGCTGTAGCTCGACGAGCCTTCCTCGAAGGTGACGAGGTCCTGGTCGTAGAGGGCGAGCTCGCTCTCCCGGCCGATCACCGTCGCATTGCCCTTGTAGAGCTTCATGCGGACCTTGCCGGTCACATGCTCCTGGCTCCGGTCGATCAACGCCTGGAGCATCTCGCGCTCCGGGGAGAACCAGAAGCCGTTGTAGATGAGCTTGGCGTAGCGCGGCATGATCTCGTCCTTGAGATGCGCCGCCCCGCCGTCGAGCGTGATCGATTCGATGCCGCGATGGGCGGCGAGCAGGATGGTGCCGCCGGGTGTCTCATAGACCCCGCGCGACTTCATTCCGACGAAGCGGTTCTCGACGAGGTCGAGCCGGCCGATGCCATTGTCGTGGCCGAGCTGGTTGAGGCGGGTGAGCAACGTCGCGGGCGACAGCGCCTCGCCGTCGATCGAGACCGGATCGCCGGCCTCGAAGCCGATCTCGATCACCGTCGGCCGGTCGGGCGCGTCCTCCGGCGAGATCGTGCGCTGGTGGACATATTCGGGCGCCTCGACCGCGGGATCCTCGAGCACCTTCCCCTCCGAGGAGGAGTGGAGGAGGTTGGCGTCGATCGAGAAAGGCGATTCCCCGCGCTTGTCCTTCGAGATCGGGATCTGGTGCTTCTCGGCGAAGTCGATCAGCGCCTCGCGGCTCGCATAATCCCATTCGCGCCACGGCGCGATCACCCTTATGTCGGGCTCGAGCGCATAATAGCCGAGCTCGAAGCGGACCTGGTCGTTGCCCTTGCCGGTGGCGCCGTGGCAGACCGCGTCGGCGCCGACCGCCCGGGCGATCTCGATCTGCCGCTTGGCGATGAGCGGCCGGGCGATCGAGGTGCCGAGCAGATACTGCCCCTCGTAGACCGTGTTCGCCCGGAACATCGGGAAGACGTAGTCGCGGACGAACTCCTCGCGAAGGTCCTCGATGAAGATGTTCTCCGGCCGGATCCCGAGCAGCTCGGCCTTGCGCCGGGCCGGCTCGACCTCCTCGCCCTGGCCGAGGTCGGCGGTGAAGGTCACCACCTCGGCCCGATATTCGGTCTGAAGCCATTTGAGGATAATCGAGGTGTCGAGCCCGCCCGAATAAGCGAGCACGACCTTCTTGGGAGCGGGAAGGGTCATCAACTTTCCTGTGAGAGCCGGCGGAAGCGGCGGACGAGTGCCGGGGGATGGATTCCGTCGCGCAGGGCGACGAACAGGGTGTCGTCGCCGCAGATCGTTCCGGCGACCTCCTCGAGCCTGGCCTGGTCTAGGGCGAGGCCGACGAGGTGGGCCGAGCCGGGGGGAGTCCTCATGACGAGGAGATTGCCGGCCGCCTCGACCGACAGCACCCATTCGGCGAAGATGCGCTGGAGCCGGGTTGCGGCCCAGTCGTTGTCGCCGAGCTGGTCGGGGAGCGCATAAGCCAGCGAGCCGCCGCGCTTGACCTTGACCGCGCCCATCTGGTCGAGGTCGCGCGACACCGTCGCCTGGGTGACCGAGAAGCCGAGGCCGGCGAGCCGGGCCGTCACCTCCTCCTGGCTTCCGAGCGGCTCAGCCCGGATGAGGTCGGCGATCGCCTTCTGCCGGCGGGTGCGGGATTCGGTCATTTGTAGCTCCTCCCCGGAACGGGGAGGGGGACCGCGCGCGAAGCGCGTGGTGGAGGGGGCCCGGCGGCGGAGCAGCGAAGGCGTGGGCCCCCTCCACCATGCTTCGCATGGTCCCCCTCCCCGTTCCGGGGAGGAGCAAGGGCCTGCCCCCTCACAGCCTCACCCCCATCAGCCAGGCGAGCGCTCCGCGCGCCGTGTGCATCCGGTTCTCGGCCTGGAGCCAGACCGCGCTTCGCGGGCCGTCGATCACTCCGGCGCTGACCTCCTCGCCGCGGCGGGCCGGGAGGCAGTGGAGGAAGCGGGCTTGCGGGCAGCGCGCCATCAGCGCCTCGTCGACCCGATAGGAGGCGAAGGCCGTGGCCCGCGCCTCCGCCTGATCGTCCTGCCCCATCGACACCCAGACGTCGGTATAGACGATGTCGGCGCCCTCGACCGCTTCGGCCGGATCGGCGAGCTGGGTCACCCCGTCCGGCGCTTCGCCGAGGCCGTAGCCCTCGGGGCTCGCCACCCGGAGCTCGACCCCGAGCAGCGAGCAGCCCTCGGCGAGCGAGCGGCAGACATTGTTGTCGCCGTCGCCGACATAAGCGACTCGCGCGCCCTCGAGCCGGCCGAGCAGCTGCTTCACCGTCAGCAGGTCGGCCAGCGCCTGAAGCGGATGGGCCTTGTCGGACAGCATGTTGAGCAGCGGCTTGCCGGTCGCCGCGGCCATCGCGTCGAGATCCTCATGGTCCATGACCCGGGCGGCGATGATTGCGTGGTAGCAGGCGAGGGTCCGGGCGACGTCCTCGGCGCTCTCGCGCGAGCCGAGGCCGACCTCCTCCTTCTGGATATAGACCGGATGGCCGCCGAGCTGGACGGTGGCGATCTCCATCGAGTTGCGGGTCCGCGCCGAGGGTTTCTGGAAGACCAGGGCGACGCCCTTGCCGGCCAGCGGCAGGCCGAGATCGGGAAGCTCGGAAAGCGCGAGGATCTCGCCCAGCCCCTCGCGCCCGAGATCGGCGACGGTCAGCAGATGGGTCACCAGCTCTTCTCCCGCTTGACCATGGTCCCGATTCCCTCGTCGGTGAGCAATTCGATCAGGAGTGCGTGCGGCACCCGGCCGTCGATGATGTGCGCGGTGCCGACGCCGGCGTCGACCGCGTCGGCGCAGGCGCGGAGCTTGGGGATCATTCCGGCGCTGACGCTGTCGTGCTCGATGCGGTCGCGAAGCTCGGCCGAGGTCAGCCTCGGGACCAGGCTGGATTCGTCGCTGACGTCCTCGAGCAGCCCCGGAGCGGCGGTCAGATAGACGATCTTCTCCGCCGCCATCGCCACCGCGATCGCCCGGGCCGCCTCGTCGGCGTTGACGTTGTAGGGCTGGCCGGTCTCGTCGGCGCCGATCGTCGAGACGACCGGGCTCAGCCCCTCGTCGAGCAGCCGCTCCAGAACCGAGGCCCGGACGTGGGAGACATCGCCGACATAGCCCAGCGACGAATCGCGGGGCGTGACGGTGAGCAGCCCGGCATCCTCTCCGGACACGCCGACGGCGACCGGATCCTCGAGCGCCTCGCGGTTGATCGTCGCGACGAGGTCGCGGTTGATCTTGCCGACCAGCACCATCCGGACGATCTCCAGGGTCTCGGAGTCGGTTACCCGAAGGCCGTCGCGAAACTCCGGCTCCTTGCCGACCCGCCGCATCATCTTGTCGACCTGGGGCCCGCCGCCATGGACGAGCACGCAGCGCACTCCGACGCTCCTGAGCAGAAGGACGTCCTGGGCCAGCGCCCGGTCGAGCGCCTTGTCGATCGCCGCCCCGCCCAGCTTCACCACCACCGATCGGCCATGGAAGCGCTGGATGTAGGGCAGCGCCTGGACGAGGATGGAGGCGGTCTCGGTTGGGGACCTCATGACGTCCTCGAATTCTCTTTGATGTAGCCGGGGCCGAGGTCGATCCCGATCACCTGCGCCCGGCCCCGGCCGAGGCCGAGCGCGACCTCGATCTCGATCCGCTCGCCCTTCATGTGGGCGGCGACCGCATCCGAATCGTGCTCGTAATTGGTGCCGCCCCGCGACACGATCGTCCCGCCGTAGGCGACGGTCGCCTTCTCGGCGTCGAACGCGATCCCGGCCGATCCGGCCGCCGCCAGAAGCCGGCCCCAATAGGGATCGCCGCCATACCAGCTGCACTTGACGAGATTGTTCTCGGCGATCCTCTTGGCGGCGATCCGCGCCTCCTCGTCGGTCGCGGCGCCGGTCACCGACAGCGCCACCATCTTCGTCATTCCCTCGGCGTCGCGCGCCATCTGCAGGGTGAGGTCCTCGCAGGCCTTGTGGACGGCGTCGGCGAACTCGCCCATGTCGGGCCGGCCGCGGCGGGCCGAGGCGAGCAGCATGGCGGTGTCGTTGGTCGAGGTGGCGCCGTCGACGTTCAGGGTGTTGAAGGTCCGGTCCGAGGCGTCGCGCAATATCGCTGTCATCTCCTCGGCGGAGACGTCGGCGTCGGTGGTGAGGAAGGCGAGCATCGTCGCCATGTTGGGCGCGATCATCCCGCAGCCCTTGGCCATTCCGCCGAGGGTGAAGGTCGAGCCTTCGACGAGGACCTCCTTGGCCTGGTGGTCGGTGGTGAGGATTCCGCGCGCCGCGTCGTGGCCTCCGCCGACCGACAGCTTCTTCGCGATCTTGGGCGTGGCAGCGAGGATGACGTCCATCGGCAGCGGCGTTCCGATGATCCCGGTCGAGCAGACCAGCACGTCCTCCGCCGCGACGTCCAGCGCGGCCGCCGCCGCCGCCGCCATCGCCTCGGCGTCGGCGAGCCCGGCGGCGCCGGTTCCGGCATTGGCGTTGCCGCTGTTGACGATCACCGCCGCGGCCCGCCCGCCATTCTCCGCCAGGCGGCGGCGCGACAGGACGACCGGCGGGGCGACGAACTTGTTCCGGGTGAAGACGGCCGCCGCCGCGACCGGCCTGCGGTCGTCGGTGGCGAGCAGGGCCATGTCGAAGCGGCGGCGCTTGATCCCGGCATGGCAGCCGGCGGCGACGAAGCCCTTCGCGGCGGTGACGCTCATAAAATCCTCCCCTCGATTTCGAGGGGAGGGGGACCAGGCGAAGCCTGGTGGAGGGGCTTTCCAGCGTCGGAGAGCCCCTCCACCGCGCTGCGCGCGGTCCCCCTCCCCGGGAAATCCCGGGGAGGATTTTTAATCGACACGCTCATGGATAGACTCCCGCGACCGGAAGGCCCGCCGTCTCGTCGAGGCCGAGCATGAGGTTGGCGCACTGGATCATCTGGCCGGCGGCGCCTTTGACGAGATTGTCGAGCGCGGCGACGGCGAGCACCCGGCCGGTGCGCTCGTCGTAGCGCGCGGTGAGATGGACGGCGTTGGACCCGAGGGTCCATTTGGTCTGCGGCGGACGTTCCGAGACATGGATGAAGGGCTCTCCGGCATAGGCCTGGCGCAACGCGTCGAGCGGGTCGCAGGGTCCGTTGGCGACGGCGTGGCAGGTGGCGAGGATGCCCCGGTTGATCGGCGCGAGATGGGGGGTGAAGAGGACCGTGCCGCCGAGCGCCATCTCCATTTCCGCGGTGTGGCGGTGGGTGAGCAGCCCGTAGGCGCCGAGGCTCTCGGCGACGCTGTTGAAATGGCTCGACTCCTTGAGCGCCTTGCCGGCGCCGCTGACCCCCGAGGCGGCATCGACGACGAGGCTGGCGGGATCGACCAGGTCCATGATCGGCCTCAGCGCCAGGATCGCCGCAGTGGCGTAGCAGCCGGCCGCCGCGACCGTCGCCGAACCCGCGATCGCCGCTCGATGAAGCTCCGGGATCCCGTAGACGAACCGGTCGAGAAGGTCCGGCGCCCGGTGCGGCTCCCGGTACCAGAGCGCATAATCCTCGGCGGATTCGAGCCGGAAATCCGCGCCGAGGTCGACGAAGGGGATGCCGCGGGCGATCACGTCCGGCGCGATCGACTGCGACTGGCCGTGGGGCAAAGCGGCGAAGACGAGATCGACCCCGTCCAACGCCTCGGCTGCATAACTATTCACCGCCGCGCCGGGATAAGCGAGCGCTAGATGGGGGTGGACGGCGTCGAGGCTTTGCCCGGCCTGGCTCGATCCGAACAATTTCACCGGACGCAGCGCAGGGTGCTGGGCGCAGAGCCTCAGCAACTCCGCACCGACAAAGCCCGAGGCTCCCAGGATGGCAACTCGAATCATCAGTCGGCCGACATGGGGGCTAATGCATAATTATGCAAGAACCTGCGTTTTATGCATCCGGGCGGACGGTCGTTTCCGGCGGCGCCGGCTTGAGCAGGTCGATCCTGGGCCGGTGCGAGTGCCTTCGCTGGCGCCGTCTTCGACGCGCCACCGGGCGGAAGAGGACGAGGAGCCCGGCGAGGGCGGTGATGACCAGGCAGGCCACGACGATCGCCAGCGTGTCGGTCAAGATGTCCTGCATCGCCGTCCCTCCCCGAGGGAATGATTATATCAACTTGTCAATCAGTGCGAATCCCGAGCCTCCAAAGGCCGACCCTCCCGTCGTCGGCCGAGGCGACGAGCCAGCGGCCGTCGGGGCTGAAGCCGACATACATGACGTCCTCCGGCATCTTCAGCACCTGGACCAGGGCCCCGTCGGAGGTCCGCCACAGCCGCACCGGCTCGCCGGCCCCGCCGGCGCCGGTCAGCCCGTGCCACAAGGTGCCGAAGCCGCTCCGGGCCCGACCGGCGTTGACGAGCCAGCGGCTGTCGGGGCTGAAGGCGAGCTTGTAGGCGTGGTTGCCGACGTCGAGCCGGCGCAGCGCCCTGCCGTCCGAGGCCCGGCGAAGGAGGATGGTGGAATCGTCGCCGCCGGTGGCGAGCAGGCGGCCGTCCGGGCTCCAGGCGAGTCCGACCACCGCTTCCTCATGATCCGCGAGGGTCGCCAGCGCCTTCCCGGTCGCCGGATCCCACAGCCTGGCGGTCGAGTCGAAGCTGCCGCTGGCGAGGCGCCGCCCGTCGGGGCTGAAACGGGCCTCCCAGACGTTGCGCTCGTGCCCCGCCAGCCGGGCGGGGGTCCGCCTGTCGGCGCTCCAGATCCGGACGATGCCGTCCT
>DASQJV010000431.1:0-3111 GCA_035630855.1 Allosphingosinicella sp.
CTTCGTCTACGGCCTCGCCCTCGCCTACAGCCTGGTCGAGGCCGGGCTGGAGCGGGTTCTGGTCGCGGTCGGGGACGTCGCCAGCCGCTTCGTCGATGCCGCCGATCATGCCGTCGCTCCGATCATGGGCGACGCCGGCGCCGTCGCTTTGGTCGAGCGCCGGCCCAGCGAAAGCGTGTTCGAGCTTTATTCGGACGGCTCGGGCGGGCGGGCGCTCTACATCCCGAACAGCGGAATCAGGGTCGACCCGGCCGACGAGGGGCGGGCTTCGGTGATGACCATGGACGGCGCGGCGGTGTTCAACTTCACCCTTCAGCGGGTGCCCGATCTCGTCACCGGGATCGTCGAGGCGGCGGGGCGGACGGTCGACGAGATCGACTATTTCGTGCTCCACCAGCCCAACAAATATATCCTCAAGAACATCCAGAAGCGGCTCAGGATCGCCGAGGAGAAGCTTCCGATGGCGACCCAGTCCGTCTACGGGAACCAGAATTCGGCCTCGATCCCCGGCACCATTTCCGGCTTCCTCGGCGACGCCTATAGCAACCGGAGGCTGGTCTCGGCCTTCGCCGGATTCGGGATCGGCCTGTCCTGGGGCGCCTGCGTGGTCGAGACCGACCGGATCTACGCGCCGCCGGCGTTCGTGGGATTGGAGTAGAGCATGACCGTCGACGAGTTCCTGAGCCAGCTGACCGACGCGATCGAGGCCGAGGAGCCGCTTCGCCCCGGCCAGGCGCTCGACGAAGCCGCGGTCTGGGATTCGCTCGCGGTGCTGTCGGTGGTCGACCTGTTCGAGCAGATCGGCGCCGAGGCCGATCTCGACAGCATCGGCAAGGCGCAGACCACCGACGACCTGGTCGCGCTCGCCGGCTCCGCGGTCTCCTGAGATGGAGGCGGCGGAGCGCGGGCACGCGCTGGTCATCGGCGCGTCGAGCGGGATCGGCCGGGCGGTCGCCGAGCGGCTCGCTCCGACGCACTCGGTGACGGCGCTGGCCCGTCGGACGGACCGGCTCGAGGCGCTCGCCCCGCTCGGGATCGAAATCGCCTCCTGCGACGCCACGGATTTCGAGGCGCTCGGCCGGGCGGTCGAGGCGGCGGTGGCGAAAAGGGGCAAGATCTCCAGCCTCGTGCTCTGCGCCGGACTCCAGAAGATCAAGCCTTTGAGGATCACCAAGGCCGACGAGCTCGGCGAGATGCTCCGGGTCAACCTCCAGCTTCCGCTGGTTCTCGGCGGCCTGTTCACAAGCCGCAAGCTGACCCATGACGACGCCGTCTATTGCGCGGTCTCCTCGATCGCGGCGGCCCGGCCCGAGCCTGGGATCGTCGCTTATGCCGCGGCCAAGGCCGGGCTCGAGGCGATGGTGAAGGGGCTTGCCCGGGAGGCGGCTCCGCGCCGGGTGGTGGCGGTCGCCCCGGGCTGGCTCGATACCGAGATGACCCAAAGCTACGCCAACATCTACAACGAGGAGTTCCGCGAAAGGCTCGGCAAGTCGGCCCCGCGCGGGATCGCCACCGTCGAGTCGGTGGTCGACTGCATCGAGTTCCTGCTCTCGCCGGCCGCCGGGTTCATCACCGGCGAGGTGATCCGGGTCGACGGCGGCGCGGTGCTGTGATCCGGCTCCACCACGTCGGCTATGTGGTCCGGGACATTGAATCCTATGCCGAGGGCTTTCCGGGCCTCGTCTTCGAGCGCGCCGTCGACGACCCGCTGCAGAAGGCCCGGCTCGCCCTCTACCGCGCAGGCCCGGCCTATATCGAGCTGATCGCGCCGTCCGGCCCGGACGCCTTCACCTGGGCCCATCTCGAACGTTCCGGCGAGGGCATGCACCATATCTGCTACGAGGGCGCCGACGAGGCCGAGGTGGACCGGATATTGCGCGAGCGGCGGATGCTGAAGGTCAGGGGGCCGATTCACGCCCCCCTGTTCGACCGTCCGGTGATGTTCGCGATGACCCGCAAAAAGGCGATAGTGGAGTTCTTGCTATGACACGGCTGGCATTCATCGGCGGCGGCGGCTTCGCGAAGGAGGTCCTCGAGATCGCCGAGCTCAACGGCCATCAGGTCGTCGGCTACGTCGCGGATTCGGAGGGCGTTCTGGGCCGTCCCTTCTGGGGTGGGAAGGAGCAGCTTGCGGAGCGGAGGGACGAGTTCGACGGCGTCTGCATCGCGTTCGGAGCGATCAACCGCAAGTCGGTCCTGTCGCGGCGCGGGCTGATCGAATGGGCGGTCGGCAACGGCTATGGCTGCGAGCCGCTGGTGTCGCCGCACGCGGTGCGCTCGAGCGGCGTCGAGATCGGCCCGGGAACGATCGTCGCTCATGGTGCGGTGATCAGCGTCGACGCCCGGATCGGATCCTTCGCCATCCTCAACACGGGCGCGATCATCGGCCACGATGCGATCGTCGGCGACAATGTGACGGTCGCTCCGGCCGCGTTCATCGGCGGGACGACCGAGATCGGCAGGGACAGCCTGATCGGGCCCGGGGCGAGCGTCCTTCAGAGCCTCAGGGTCGGAAGCGAGGTCGTCGTCGGCACCGGCGCCAGCGTCGTCCGGAGCGTGCCCGACGGAGCGACGGTGATGCCGCTGCGCTCGAAGACCCTCAAGGGCTGATCTTGAGCGTTCGGTAATGAGGTGGGCCCGTCTCCGTTCGGGCTGAGCTTGTCGAAGCCCTCTTCTTTCCTCTCAGGATACAAGAAGAAAAGCCCTTCGACAGGCTCAGGGCGAACGGGAGTGGGATCTAATCCCTCGACGCTCCAGGCCTTAATCCGGGTCGGCCTCGAGCCGCCGGGCGAGATCGAGCAGGTCGCGCGAGCGCGGGCCGATCTCCTTTGCCGGGTTGCCGCCGTAGATCGTCCATTCGCCGAGCGGGCGGTTGACCACCGACATCGCCGCCACCGCCGATCCTTCGCCGACCGTCGATCCGGGAAGGACGATGCAGCCGGAGCCGATCGGGGCGAAGCGGCCGATGTGGATCGGGGCGGCCTGGATCCCGAGATATTCGGGCGGAAGGGTCGAGTTGGTCATCGTCCGGCCGCTGAAATCGTCGATCGCCGAGAGCAGCCGGACTCCGTGCGACAGGCTCGAATAGTCGGCCAGCTCGATCCCGCCCCG